>CAYLVV010000083.1:0-3367 GCA_964387215.1 uncultured archaeon | reverse complement strand
GTTTAATCTTTCCTCCAAATTTTTTGCAACAGTTTCAGCCATTGTATTAACTGCATTTGCGCCCATTGCATCTCTAACATCAACAAGTAAATGCAGAACAAGCATTTTTCCTCTTTTGCTGTTAAATTCTTTAAGCTGAATATCTTTTGCTCCGCCGCCGAGCTTAACCAGAGTTGAGTCCTTTCTGTTGCATATTTGCAGAAGTTCGTTCTTTGCATTCAAAATTTTTTGTTTTGCTTCTTCAATATCTGCAAGATCTAAAAGCTGTATTTGGCCTATCATTATCGGCTGTGTTGCTTCTGCTTTAAAGCCCTCTGGCAAAGTCATTTTTGCTGCTCTGGAAGCAGCAGCAACAACGCTTGGTTCTTCAATGCTCATCGGCACAATGTAATCTTTTCCGTTTATTCTAAAATAAGGAGCAACTGCCAAAGGTAAGGCTAAAACGCCGATAACGTTTTCAATCATTATATTTGCTGTATCAAAGTTTAGGGGCTTGAGGCTTTTTAAAAGTTCTATGTCCTCATTGCTTAGGTTGCAAGATTCTTTTAAGAGGTTTAATCTTTCTTCCCAGCTCTTTTTATAAAAGCCTGAGAATTTTTCAAAGTTCATGGAAATTTTTCAATAAGAAAATTTTAAGAAGAAATGCATTCGTTGATTGCATTATGAGTATTGAAAAAGATGGGCGCATTAAGTCGATACTAGATGAACTTCACAAAAATTGGTATTTAAAAAATAAAGATGGAGGATGCACCGCCAGAGCTAAGTTATTGTATGTGGTCTTAAAAAGTCTTGGATATGATGCTAAAATATTGAGGTATTATGTAAAAGGCGGAAATCCAGAAAAACAAGAATACAAAGGGGATCTTTATTTAGGAGGAAATGCGTTTCCAACACATGTAGTTGTAGAATCAGGCGGGTATATTTTAGATGCAAATATGGGAAAGATTATGAAGAAGATTGACTATGAAAGAAAGTTAGCAGACACATCTGGTTATGATATTGAATTTCAACATTATCAACGGTATGAACGGAATCTTACATTATGCAAAGAGTGCAAAGAATATATACACAAATATAACTTAGAAAAAACAGCCAAACTTTTAAAGTTTTAAGAACTTAAAAAAGTTAGTTAATCTTTTTAAGAGAATTGATAAATGCTATTTATGGATGATTTTATCATTTCTTTTTTAAATCCGATTTTAGAGGTAGTAAAACCTATTAATTTAGAAGTATTGGTATGGCTCTCACTAGGTATAGGTTTTCTAATCACTTTTTATTTCTTTTTTACAAAATATACAGCAAAGTTAAAGTTAGATTTGAACATTCGTGAGTCAAAGAATCTCATATTTATTTCAGTTTCGGTGTATACAGGCATACTAATAACTTTGCTATCATTAATAGGCGGAGGCACCTTTTTATTTTTATGTGGCGCTATCTACAGGATGGCACTTGCTTCAGATATCTCAGACTATTTTGCGGCAATTTTATTTAGTGTTGGTTATATGTTAAGTACAATTAGTGTTGCTAAAAGGATCGTGTCAAGAACCTTAAATGATGGAAATCTATTTGCAAATTCATCTGATGTTTTTATGTCTCGTCTTAAAGGCTATTTTTACTTTTTAGGAATCGCGTTAGCCGGATACATAATTGCTATTATATCTAACTTTGATAAAATAATAGCGCTGTGTACATTTGCTGCAGTTCTCTGTGCAATTTATATGGTTAGGAATACACTCTTGACTATACTAATAGAAGTTTCAGAAGATTTAGAAATGTTTAATAAATTTTTAAAAAAGCGGCAATATTGATATAAATTATTATGTAAAGTAAAAAATGACTGTATTATTTCATAACTCCTCTTTGTATCTTTTTGCTCCTGCTGCAGTTATCCAAAAAAGTATCAAGTAAAAGAAGAATATTATTATTAAAATACACAACGCTACTACTGCTGGAATAGGTTCAATAAAAATTATTGCGGAAAGTATAAATGCTACGGGACATGCAAGCAAAAGAAGAATTTTTTGAATTGTGGAGAGATCCAGCAGAAAATTGTGAAATTTACTAATCGGATATCTTATTGATAGTGGTAATAGAGAAAGGAGCAAACTTCCGAAGTAGTGCAGTTCGTAGAAGAATGTTAGTAGTGATTCTTTGAAACGTATAGATGTAAGTAACTTGTTTCTTGCTGGTACGCCAGCAGCAGGAGTGCCGAAGAGAAGCACCAATAATATATAAGGCAAAAATCCTACTATGACTAAAAAGAAGGAAAGTATTAGTCTTGCTAAATGCTTAGTTACCTCTTTAAAAAATTTAAAAATTCCATAAAATCACACAAAATATCCTTTTTAATATTAAAAATTTTCTGTTTTGAGAATTTACAACTTTCAATTGCTTCTATTTTTTTAAACCTTTACATATAGAATTCTTTCAAGTTTTCAAATTGTTTCCGGGGGTGCAAGTATGCAGCGTAGGGTTCTTGATTTTGGTGAAAGTACTGATAAATATTTAGTTGGAGGAAAAGGTTCTAAACTTTCAAGGATGATTCAGATAGGCTTAAGAGTTCCGCCTGGTTTTACTATTACAACTAAAGCATGTATTGAGTATTATAAAAGGGAAAAGCAAATTGATGAAGAATTGTGGCAGGAAGTTTTGGAGCATTTAAAAAAATTGGAAGAGAAAATGCAAAGAAAGTTTGGCGATGCTGAAAAGCCTCTGCTTGTTTCTGCAAGAAGCGGAGCATATGTCAGTATGCCTGGAATGATGGATACTGTGCTTAATATTGGCTTAAATGATGAGACTGTTAAGGGCTTTGCCAAAATGACGAATGAAAGGACTGCATATGATTGTTATAGGCGTTTGTTGCAGATGTTCGGAGATGTTGTTTTAGGGGTAAAGCATGAAAAGTTTGAGAAAATATTGCAAGAAGAAAAGCAGAAGGAAGGAGTAAAATTTGATTATGAGCTTAATGTGGAGGCTTTAAAGAGGATTATTGAGAGGTACAAGGAATTGATTAAAAGTGAGGGAAAGGAATTTCCGCAGGATGTATTTCAGCAGTTAAAGCTAGCTATTAAAGCAGTATTTGAATCCTGGAATAATGCTAGAGCTATAGCTTATAGAAAAATACATAAAATTCCTGATGATGCGGGTACTGCGGTAAATATACAGGCAATGGTGTTTGGAAATTTGAATGAGAAAAGTGGCACAGGTGTAGCATTTACCAGAAATCCAGCTACTGGAGAAAAAGAATATTACGGGGAATTTTTGCAAAACGCTCAAGGCGAGGATGTAGTTGCTGGAATAAGGACTCCCGTGCCAATAAGCAAAATAAAGGAGATAATGCCAGAGGTTTATGAAGAATTGCTTAAGG
>CAYLVV010000082.1:0-3377 GCA_964387215.1 uncultured archaeon | reverse complement strand
AATTTACTGAAGAAGTTTGCGGAAGAAAATTTTCAGCACATTTGCAGCGATGAGAAGAAGAATAAAATTTTAGATTTAAATACTAAGCAAAGTAAGGATGCTAAAGGATTAATAGTAGAACTTATCCAAGAGAAAAAATTAAATAGGCATAAATATTTGATAATGGGAAGAGGCCTGAATTGGAAAACCGTGGAGAAACTTCACAAACTCGAACCGCAAAACTTTGCAGAGTTGGCATTAGCTTATGGAGTAGGCCCTAAAACCATGCGCTGCTTAGCATTAATCGCAAAACTTATTTACGGAAAAGAAGTTTTTTGGAAAGACCCTTCTGCTTATAGTTTTGCTGTTGGAGGCAAGGACGGAGTGCCATTTCCTGTTGATAAAAAAGTAATGGATCAAGCAATATTGGAGCTGAAGAATGCCATAGAACAGGCAAAAATCTCCAAAAAGGAGAAATTAAATTCCATGAAGAAGCTGCTTGATTTTATTCCATTCTCAATGCCTCAATAGGATCTAAATTGGCTGCCTGGTGTGAAGGATAATAAGTAGCGATAATAGCTACAATAATGGAAAATAGTGCTGCCTGTGCCACTAATGCAAGGCTTACAAATGTCTTTATTCCAAAGTAATTTAAATAAAATGAAGCACTCCATCCCAAAATAATTCCCAAAACAGCTCCTATTAAACCAATCCATATTCCTTCTAACAAAACCATTTTTTGAATTAGCCCATTGCTCCAGCCAACAGCTTTCAGCACGCCAATCTCTCTAAACCTTTCCAAAACACTCATAAGCATAACATTCATTATTCCTATTCCAGCAACTAATGCGGAAATAGCTGCAACAATAAAAACCATAAGCCTCAAATTTCCCAAAACATCCCCAAGCCTTGCGGAAACATCGCTTGCGGAAATAGCCTTTAACTCATTCCCATATTTAAATTTAATTCTTTGAATAACTTCACTCTCAAGCAGAACATCTCTCAAAACAATATTGAACATATTTACCTTGTTTTTCGGCACAGCCAGAACTTCCCTTGCATCATCTATATTCATTAAAATATATTTTCCCGTTAAGGCTGAGCCAGCTTTATAGATGCCTATTATTTTGAATTTCTCACCCGCAATCTTTATCTTTTCATCCAATCCCTTATTCAAAATATCTTGCAGAGTTGTGCCTATCACAACAACCCCTTTTTCATTAGGTTTTGGCAGTCTGCCTGCAATAATATCTCCTTGCAATCCAAAAGAATCATCTTTTGTTGTTATAGACCAATCCTCGCCGACAATTCTTACTATACCTAATTCCGCCAAGCTTTTACCCTCAATTCCTTGTGCAAGGCCTATAACTACTGGCAGAGCCTTTTTAACTCCAGCTATATTTTCCAATTTTTCTTCATAATCCTCATTCAGCAGAGAAAAAACTCCGCTTAAAGCTCCTTTCTCCAATGCAATTGCACCTTTTACTCTTGAAAATATTTTTTCCGCTTCCAATTGTAAGCCATCAACAGCAGAAACCAATACAATAATTGCAGCAATCCCAATCATAACTGCAATAATAGCTAACAAAGTTCTTGCTTTAAATCTGAACAGATTTAAAAATGAAAGTTTAAGCAGGCCCATTATCAACCCTCTATATATTTTCTAAACTCGTGGTTTTTCTTAAACTCGTAAAGCTTTCCATCCTTCAAAGCAAACTTTCTTGTTGCAAATTCCAATAGCGAGGGATCGTGCGTAACAACAATAAAGGTTTTTCCTTCTTCTTCCATCAGCTTTCTCATTAAAAATACAACTTTTTCTCCAGTAACTGAGTCTAGGTTGCCTGTAGGCTCATCAGCTAAAACCAATTCAGGGTCATTAATTAATGCTCTTGCAATTGCTACTCTTTGCCTTTCTCCTCCGCTTAACTCATCCGGCTTATGCAGCATTCTGTGCTTTAAACCAACTTCCGTGAGTAATTTCACGGCCTTTTCAACAAATTCATGCCTTTCTCCAACAGGAAAGGTAGGAATAAGGACATTCTCCAATGCATTAAGTGTAGGAATAAGATTAAAAGTTTGGAAAATAAAGCCTATCTTTTTTCTTCTTAATAAAGCCAGCTGTTCATCGTTCATTAAGCTAATATCTTTGCCGTCTATATACACCTTGCCACTTGTTGGTTTATCTAAAGCTCCTAAAACATGCAGCAAAGTACTTTTTCCGGAGCCGCTAGGCCCGACTATGATTACAAAATCTCCTTTCTTAATTTTAAGAGAGACTCCTTTCAATGCATGAACAACTGTTTTTCCTAATCTATAATCTTTAATTACATTTTCACATCTTATCATGCTTACTCACCCATATCTCAATGCTTCAATTGGGCTTAACTTAGAAGCCTTAATTGCGGGATATAAACCGGCTAATAAGCTAACTATTAAAGAAAATAAAAAGCTTTCACACACTAACTCAAAACTCACATAGGGTTGAATTCCAAGAAATGAAATGTTCTCAAGCAAAAATTTGCTAAATATAATTCCGATAATGCCGCCGAGAATACCAATAAAGCAAGACTCATATAATACCATTCTTATAATTATGCTGTTATGCCATCCGACAGCCTTTAATACTCCTATCTCTCTACGTCTTTCCATTACACTCATAAGCATAACGTTCATTATACCAATTCCAGCAACCAATGCAGAAACCAACGCAACTAAAAACACTACCATCCTGAACTGCTGCATTATTCCACTATACTCTTCAGCGAAGCCGCTTGTGCTTCTCGCTTCAATATCGTCAAATTTTAAATTAATGGTTTTTACAACTCCTTCAGCATGTTCTGGCTGTTCAAGCTCAATAAAAATAGAGTTTATCTTTTCACTGCTTAATCCGCACAACTCTCTTGCTTCCTCAATGGGCATCAATATAATTCTGCCTAACAGTTCAGTTTCAGTTGCATATATTCCTTTAATTTTGAATCTTTTTCCATTTATCTTAATGCTACTTCCAACAAATTTATCCAAATCCTCAGCTAACTCCTTTCCAATAACCACCTTACCTTTATCATTCGCTTCCAACATGCTGCCCTCTTCAATGTCTCCTATCCAACCGCCACCGCTTAAGCTATTGTATTTGTTTATGGGCACGCCGTAAACCGCAACAAAAGAGGTAATTGCTGCTGTTTGCATAGTTTTTCCGTCCACCCTTTTCGGAATAAACTGGATCTCTTCCATAGCAACTTTAACATTTGGAATTTTTTCAATTTCTTTTACATATTTTATTGGAATTTTAGAAAGAGTTTGATCAATAGCATTTTTTTCCATCACAATTACTGCTTGGATATTTGCCAATACAGAGCTAAACTCTTTGAATACTCCATCAACAACAGAAACCATCGAAA
>CAYLVV010000081.1:0-3393 GCA_964387215.1 uncultured archaeon | reverse complement strand
CAAGCAAAGAAAAAGGCACATTTTACTCAACAATAAAATATCTTGAGCCGAATGGGACAACAAGCGTAGAGGTTCTATTACCAAAAAGATTAAGACCTGGACCATTAGATATCCAATTTAAAGGTTTATATAAAAATGGCTCTCTTATAACTAATGTTTCCTCTGGCCAAAGATATTTAGCAAAATTCTATATTCTTATTCCAGAAAATAACAACTATGAGGAATTAGGTATCCATATAAGAACTGGAAGATATGATATAATTGAGAAGGATCCGTGGTTTATAAAAGAAGTAAATATTCCTGCTGCTGAGATTATTAAAGGAGTAAAATTTACTGGAAAATACTCGGATGATATTGAAGCTATTACATTTAATGAAGCAAAATGGATTGATGCAAAGATTAAAAATCCCGGAATTGGTGTTTATGAAGCTGATGTCTTGTTAGAAGTAAAACAAAATGTAATGGTTGATGAAAAATTGAGTCTTTATTATAAAGCCCATGGCACTAAGGCAGATGGCACAATAGATAGAAGTCCAGAAGATGTTACTCCTGCAATGCATGCATTATATGATGCTACAAAGGAGCAATTATTCCAGATCGGCATTGTAAGTTATTGTGACGAGGAATTTTGCTTTGATGCACAAATATATGACAAACAAAATAAATTAGTAACTAGCTATGAAGAAATTTATGAAGCTTCAGTATTTGGAGAATATAATTTGAAATTTAATTTGATAAATAATTCTAAAGAAAAAGTTTACAATAATGCATTCTTGCGTATATATAATCCTGAGAAAATAGTTTGGTTTATGGATTATGAGCTCTTTAATTCGGAAACAGGTAGCATAAAAGGAACACTAAATGGATATAAGTTTGCGGATTATTCAGTAGGAAATTTTACCCCGCAAAAAAGGGTGTTTGCAGATATCGATTTCACAATGCAAAAAGCTGGAAATGCAACAATAGTTCTGCAGCTTATCGCAGATAATAGGCTAGTTTATGAGAAAACTATAAATTTAACTGCAAAAGCGGATAAAGATTTTGTTGTAGAGTATACACCAAAAGAGTTGCCTAGTGGTATTGAAAATACCGTCAGCTTTACTATAAAAGACGCATCAAATATGCTAGAGGTTGAAGATGCTCTTGTTGCAGTATATGATAGATTTGATATATTGTTAGCGAGTGGCAAAACTTCTCGCCTAGGAAAGGTTCAGTTAAAGCTACCTGCACAAAATCCCGGAGAAAATCTAAAATTAAGGGTTAAAAAAGCAGGCTATAATACTTATGAAGAGGAAATAAAGGTTAAGGCTGAAGTAGTTGAGTTTACTCCATCAGAATTAGCCATAAGTTTAAATGCATCTACAAAACACGAAGGAGTAGCCACAACAAAAATAAAAAATGTCACAATGTTTCCAGTAAAAATTGATAGTGTTGAGTTTGTTTGCAATAGTAAAGGCTTATTAGATTTAGGAAAAATAAATGAATTTTTAGCTCAATATAAAGATTTTACTTTAGATGCACAAGCTGAATTGGATTTAATTGTTAAAGCAATTTTAAGCTCTGAAGGAAAAAATATTAGTGAATTGCAACAATTGGAATGCACAACAAAGGTTACTGTTACCAACTTTGGAATGTTATGGAGTTTTGATTTGCCATTAAAAATTGATATCGGTTTAGGCAATGAAGTTGATAACCCAGATTGCCTATCCATCTCAAAGCATAGTTGGAAAGCAGTAACTGAAGGGCAACCCCTAAAAACAGAATTTGAAATTATAAACGGCTGCACATCTGAAGGAAAGCCAATAAGCTTAAGAGACCTTGGCATTAAATTTGAACCCGAAGAAAATCTTACAGGAACAATTAGCGTTGAATTAAGAGAGGAAGGAGAATTAATAAGTAAAGCGACAGCATCAACAGGCTACTTTAAAACTCTAATTAATAAATTAGACCCAGAAAAAAGATACCAGATAATAGTAAACTATTATCCTTACGGTGGCATCTATGCAACACAAAAAGGAAAACTAATATTCCAAGCAGTAAACCCAACAAAAACTGGAATGCAGAACTTAACAACGCAACTCAATACAGAGCTTATAGTTGCAAATATTAGGGAATGTGTAATTATTTCTAAAGAGAGGGTTGTTTTAGATAGAGTAAGCAGAAAAGGATCATTCTATATTGAAACTAAGAATTGCGGAGGGACAACAGAATTTAATCTAAGAACGACTGAAAGATCAAAAACAAAAGTTACGGTTGTTGACCAAAACAAAACGCAAAGCACCTAATTTCTGGGTAATCTATTACCAATATATTTAAAAATCTTGGATAATTAAAAATCAATTGAAAAAAATAATTGATTAGAAACAAAGGTTTTTATATTTAAAAAGCAAAGATTTAAATATGAGGCTACCACCAGCATTAGTAAAAAGAAAGAAGGTAAAAACTATTTTTGGAGTAAGAAAAAAAAGAGAAAAAGTACCAACTAAGAAAAAAAGAATTTCTGCTGAAATGGAAAAAAGAATTTTTTCTTTAGAGAAAAAATTAATGAGACTACAAAAACTTTCCGGAGAGAAATTTAAGGAAGAAATAACAAAATTAGTGAGGGCTTTGTTAAGAGATAGGAGAACATTTAATGCATTTACTAAATATTTAGTTGATAAAGGTAAAATTGAAGTTGCTGAAAGATTACAAATGTTAGCTTCTAACCTAAATTTTAGTGCTTATTTAAAAGCTGAAGATGTTGTTGCAGATGCTGAAATAACAAGATTGAGAGTAAGATATGGGAAAAAATGGCTAAGAGAGATAGTCTCCAAAATGGAAAGCTATAGAAATGCAGAAATGAAGAAAGCTTATTTCTTAAATCTTTTGCTGCAGGAAGGTCCAGCAAAATATACTGCAAGAATGCTAGAATTATATTATGGCCACTATAAAGACTTAGCTTTTTTAATGCGAGATGTATATGAAGAGTATTATAAAAAGAGATATGAAGAGGCTTTAAAAGGATTAAAAGAAGCTCTTGAAGAAGTAACAGCAGCATAACTTCTACATAACCAAACCCTACGACCTTCAACGAAATTTAAAATGAATTTTTAAATAGGCTAAATAAGCAAATTAATATGAAAAGAAAAATAATTCTTTTCAGCCTCCTCTTTTTGTTTGTTGCAGCCTCTTATGCAAACACAACATGGATTGATCCAACTTATAAATACAGAAGAGCCATTGAAATACCACTAAACATGAACATCCAGTTTCCTTTTTATATAACTATAGAAAACTGGGATAATAGACCATGTGATGTAATGCTATTAATAGATCCAGAAACAAAAGAAATTTTTTCTTATAACACAGAAAATTGCGGAAAAGAAATGAAACTATGGCTCAACGCAGATAAAA
>CAYLVV010000080.1:476-3399 GCA_964387215.1 uncultured archaeon | reverse complement strand
GCTTCTTCTTTTGAAAAATTTCCTAAAAGCCAGGAAAGTTTTATATATGCTGTTTCAGCATTCATATCCTCAGCAGGAAGAACTCCTAATTTTAATAAATTTCTTCCTGTTGAATATACGTTCAAATTTATCCTTCCAAAAATACATTGGGAAGCCATAGCAACTATACAACCATTATCTATTAATTCTTTTATCTCATTATGCAAATTTTTTGCAATATGGCCTAAGCCTGTTCCCTCTATCACAACACCCTTGTATTTTTCTCTTTTAAGAATGCCAAATATTGAAGGATGCATATTGGGATAATATTTTATTAGAGCAACTTTCTTTTCAAATTTAGGCAGAACTTTCCAATTTTTGCTCTTTTCGTCACCTACTTTTTCATACTTTTCGAAAAAATTAATCTTCCCGGTTTTATATTCTATTTTTGCAATTGGCTTTGCGTTAATTGCTCTAAATGCATCCCTTCTACTAGTATGCATCTTTCTACATTTTGTACCAGAAAATAGGAAACATTTTTTATCCTCGGTATCTGCATGCATGCAAACTGCAACCCCTCTAAAATCAGTTTTGGCTATGACATCTGCTGCGCAAAGTAGATTCATTGCTGCATCACTACTGCCTCTATCAGAGCTTCTTTGGGCACCCACCAATATCAAAGGCAGAGGAATATTTTCAAATGCAAAGCTTAAGGCTGCAGCGGTATAATGCATCGTATCTGTACCGTGAGCTAGTATTATTCCTCTCACACCGCTTTCAATCTCTTTTTTAACAGCAGAAATTATTTTTTCATAATCACCAAAATTTAGATTTTCCGAGAATTTGTTGAATACCATTTCAGATTTTATATTACCTTTTGCTGTTAACTCAGGGAATAATGCTAATAAATCATCAACGGTAAAGGAAGGTTTTACCGCACCAGTGGAATAATCCACCCTACTTGCAATTGTGCCGCCAGTATGTAAAATTGCTATAGTGGGTTTGTTGGAAGTTTTGATAATTTTTTTATATTTGAATTTTTTTCCTTCTTCTTTTCCCAAAATTTCTACGGATTTAATTCTATCCTCAGAAATTGAAATATTGTAACCGGAGTTCAGCTTAATTGTTAGTAATTCTGCAGAGGGTAAAACTAACCCCTCTAACTTTCTACCGCTTTTGAAAGTTATCCTAACCTTCTCTCTTTCTCTAATACCTAATTTCCGCAATACATTTTTCCCGTTTTTCATACGAGAACTAATATAAAAATATTTAAACAACTTTTTCCTATCAAAATTATGCCGAGAGCTATTTGGACAGGCAATATTCAATTTTCTTTAGTGAATATTCCAGTCAAGCTTTATTTAGCAGTAGAACCGAAGACAATAAACTTTAGAATGTTGCACAGCGAATGTTTTACTCCGATAAAACTTAAACGCTATTGTCCAAGCTGTAAAAGGGAAGTACCACTCAATGAAATTGTGAAAGGATTAAAGTATAGAGATAATGAGTATTATGTATTTACTCAGGAGGAATTGGATACTATAAAGCTGAAAAAGGGCGACTCTATAAATATAGAGGAATTTGTTGATGTTGGAGAGATAACTCCATTACTTGTAGAAAGATGCTATTATGTAGTGCCTCAAAAAAAGAACGAAAGGGCTTTTTTTCTTTTGCAGGAAGCTTTAAATGAAACTAAGAAAGCTGCAATCGGCAAATTTATTTTGAGAGATAAAGAATATTTGGTTGCTTTGGAACCTTTTGAGAATGGAATGCTGTTGATAATTTTACATTATGCCTATGAAATCAAAAATATTAGAGAGCTTAAAGAATTAGCGGAGAAAGTTAGGCTTGAAGCCAAAGAGAAGGCGCTTGCAATAGAGCTTATAGAAAAACTAACAGCAAGAAAAGGAAAACTTCAGCTGGAAAAGTATAAGGATACATTTAGAGAAGAGCTTGAGAAGTTGTTGGTTAAAAAAGCCAGAGGCGAAAAAATAAAAGTAAAGGCTATTGCTCCTATACCAAAAGAAAAAAATCTATTAAAAGCTTTAAAAGAAAGTTTAAAAGCTGTGAAGAAGTAATTTTTCTATGTTTTATAAACCGATGCTTTGCAAAAAAGCAAGTAAACATTTATTGAAAAGCAACCAATATTATTTTGAGATAAAACTTGATGGTACAAGAGCAATTATTTATGCAAATAAAAAGAAAAAAGAGTTAAAGATAGTAAATAGGAGGGGCTTCAGAATAGAGAAAAGATATCCAGAATTTAGGGATATTTTTAAATTTCTGAAATGCAATAGTTGCGTTTTAGATGCAGAAATAATAGTTTATAATGAGAGGGGATTACCAGATTTTAGATTACTGCAACAAAGAGATTTATTAGATAATAAACTATTGATAAAATTGCGCAGCCAAACAATACCAGCAACTATAGTAGTATTTGATATTTTGGAAAAAGATGGAAAATGCTTGCTGAATTTAGAAATAGAGAAAAGAAAAAAAATTTTGGAAGAAAGTGTAAAAGAAAATAACATAATTCAGAAAATGATTTATACTGAGGATGGAAGGGAATTATGGAAAATAATAAGAAAAAATAATTTAGAGGGAATTATTGCAAAATTAAAAGGAAGTAAGTATTACCCCGGAAAAAGAGCTGATGTGTGGTTAAAAATTAAAAATCTAAAAAGCATTGATGCTGTGATAGTTGGTTATACTGAAAGAAAAAATAAACCTTCGCTTTTCGGCTCTTTAGCATTAGCTTTATATCAAAAAAATAAACTTTTTTATATTGGAAAAGTTGGCACCGGTTGGGATGAGGAATTTATTAAATCTTTTAGCAGTAAGTTGCAAAAAATAAAAGTCAATAAGCCTTTAGTGGAGAATCCTCCTAATAAAAAAATAATTTGGGTAAAACCAAAATTTGTTTGCGAGGTAGAATATTTAGAGG
>CAYLVV010000080.1:0-466 GCA_964387215.1 uncultured archaeon | reverse complement strand
AACTTAAAAAATTATACAACAAGTTAAGCAAAATAAAAATAAAAGAAATAGATGATAAAATTTTAGTTAAACCAAAGTATACTTGTGTTGTTCAATACTTAGAACTAACTAGCAAAAAAGAATTAAGAGCTCCAAGTTTTAAAAGACTTAGAGTAGATAAAAAACCGAGAGAGTGTGAAATAACGCAATTAATTTAAATACCAATTTCTAATTTAGTGTATGGACTTGAGAATTTTATATGTAGTAAATTGGATATCTATTTTAATATTGGCTTATTATGTACTTAGGACTTATAATGCAACAATATTAAGCAGAAAGCTTTATTGTTGGTTTTTAATTATGTTAATGTGCTGGAGCTTTTTTGATTTTATGTTTGCATTTTCTTTTTCAATAGAAATGGCGCATTTATTTTATGCATTAGCTATGCTTTCTATAGGTCTAATGGTGGGCTTCTTCTATCTTTCTG
>CAYLVV010000079.1:0-3457 GCA_964387215.1 uncultured archaeon | reverse complement strand
GCTCACCCATAAAGTAAAGGAAGCCTGTTTAAAAATTTTTATGTTGTGTTTTTCTTCATGCCTATAAGAGTAGATGAAGGATTATATTTGCTTAAAAGAAAGGAACTTTTCTGCAATGTGTACGTAATTTTGGGAAAGAAGATTGCGATAATTGATAGCGGGCTTAAAAGCGGAAGGAAAGTTTTGTTAGAGATGTTAAAAAATATAGGCATCTCAGCGGAAGATGTGGATTTAGTATTGCATACTCACGGGCATGTTGACCATTTCAGCAATAGCAAAATATTCAAAAAAGCGAAGCTGCTTATGCATAAGGAAGATGCAAAATTTGTAAATAAAAAAGATATGCAGCTCAGTTGTGCCGAATATTTTGAGTTTGAGCAAGTGGATTGGCCAAAGGTTAAAGAAATTGAGGATAAGAAAATAAAGATTGGAGATATTAAGCTGGAAGTGCTGCACACCCCAGGCCATAGCAAAGGAAGTGTTTGCTTCTTGGAAGCAAAAAGAAAATGGTTGTTTAGCGGGGATACTTTATTTAGGGATGCATTCGGTAGGTTTGATTTGCCAGGATCAAATAGAAATGAACTTATTAACAGCCTTAAAAAGTTATATAGTATTGTTGATAGGTTTAATTTGCTGCTTCCGGGACATGGATTAATTTTAAAAGGAAATCAGAGGAAAAATTTGGTAGAGATACTTAAAGAGTTAGAGTGATTTTATGAAGGTTGAGGAACATTTCGGAAAGGTATACAGATGGATTCTGAAAGAGATTAAGGAAAGGCCCTTAGTATTTCAGCAGGTTGACCCTCCGGAGCTGAAAGCTGAGGAAATAAGTAAAATTGCAAAGATTGCTGAAGAAGCAGGCTTAGCTGCATTTGCGGTTGGTGGAAGCGTAGGCGCGCAAGGGGAATTATTGGACAATACAATTAAAATTCTGAAGGAAAATTCTGATTTGCCGGTAATTTTATTTCCTGGAAATATTGCAACTTTGAGCAGATATGCGGATGCAATATATTATATGTATATGATGAATTCGGATGATCCTTATTGGATTTCTGGAGCACAGATTGCTGCGAGCATGCCGGTAAAGAAGATGCAGCTGGAGGTTATTCCGACAGCATATGTTATTGTTGAGCCTGGAAGAGCAGCAGGATGGGTAGGAAAAGCCAGAGTAATCCCAAGAAATATTCCATATTTAGCAGCGGTAACTGCATTAGGAGCTCAATATATGGGAGCTCATCTTGCGATATTAGAAAGTGGTGGTGGTGCTGCAGAGCCAGCACCAGCGGAAATGATAAAGGCAACAAAGGAGTTAATTGATATTCCGCTTGTTGTTGCAGGTGGTGTGAGAAAGGAGGAATATGCAGAGAGATGCACAAAAGCCGGGGCTGACATTTTGCATGTTGGTACAGCAATAGAGAAAGTAAAGGGAGATATTAATAAAGCTAAAGAAATTATAAGTAAATTGGTTAAAGCTGCTGAGAGAGGCCGAGCTCAGCAATAGTTTCTTTTAAGCCTTCTTTTAGAGAATATTTCGGTTTCCAACCTAAAGAGGTTATTTTATTTATAGAATAATTTCTATTTCTGCATAATCTTTTAACATACTCCGGCAGAAAGAGACTTTCCTTTTTTGTTAGAGTGCAGTAAAGCTTATTTATGTGAGCCAAAAGCATTGCCAAATTTTTATTAAGATGCATGGGTTTGTATTCTTTGCTTAGCAGCTTAGATGCTAACGCATAAAATTCATTTAATGTGGGTTTTTCATCCTGAGCGACATTAAAAATTTCTCCGCTCGGAATATTATTTTTTAAAACAAAAAGAATAGCACCAATTAAATCTTTAATGTAAATTAATTGAAAGGTGTTGTTGCCGTTGCCGATTATCGGAAATCTGTTTTTAATGAGTTTTAATATACCTTTCCAGTATTTATTTGGCCCGTAAACAAGAGCCGAGCGTAGGATTACTATGTTTAGCTTGTTTTTATAGCTCAATGCAATTTGCTCAGCTAAATGTTTTGTTTTTTCGTAAGGGGTTTCGGGTCTGCAAAAAGTTCTTTCATCGGCTTCTTTTTTAACGTTTCCGTAAACTCCTGCTGTGGAAAGGAAAATAAATTTTTCAACTCCATTCTGCAAACTTTTTTCTAAAAGCAGTGAAGTTCCTTTTACATTTACATTATAGAGTTTCTCAAACGGAACTTGCTCGGAAATTAAAGCAGCTAAATGAACTACTTTTTTAACTCCTTTTAATGCGTTATCTAAGTGCTCAGGATTTAATATATCTTGGTTTAGGCTTTTACTAAATTTTTTTGCTTCCGGCAGATTTTTGCATAAGTAACTTCCTATAAAGCCTGTTGCTCCTGTAATTAAAACATCTCTCATCAGCAGAATTCTTATAAAAAAATTTTAAAAAGGTTTTAAATCAGGTTTATGCTTTTTAGTTTATGAAGATTGTTGATTGTAGTTTTGGAGAAGGCGGCGGGCAGATTTTAAGAACAGCATTGAGCTTAGGCGCATTGTTTAAGGAAGAGGTTGTTTTGAAGAAAATAAGAGAGAACAGGCCGAAAAAAGGTTTGATGCCGCAGCATTTAGCAGCAATAAAATTATTGCAAAAAATAACAAATGCTGAGATAAAAGGAGCAAAGTTATTTAGCAGAGAATTGCATTTTAAGCCTGGAAAGTTGCAGGGCGGGGAATATAATGTTAATATCGGCACTGCTGGAAGCATAACTCTGCTTATACAAACTATTTTGCTTCCTGTTATTTATGCTGAGGAAGATTTTACACTAAGGGCTATAGGTGGCACTGATGTTCCTTTTTCGCCCCCTGCAAATTTTTTAAAAGAGGTATTTTTTCCTGTATTGAATAAAGTTGGTGCGAAATTGAATTTGGAGATTTTGGCAAGGGGTTATTATCCTAAGGGTTTGGGAAGGATTTTATTTAAGAGCTATAAAGCGAAACTGCCTCTTAAGAGAATTAAAATTCTGGAAAAGGGTAATTTTGAGAAAATAAAAATTTTTAGTCATGCTTCTGGAATGCCAAAAGATGTTGTTGATGAACAAGTAAGAGGTGCTAGAAGATTTTTGGAAAGAGAGGGCTTTAGCGAGATTGAAGAGGAAAAAGAATATTATTCCGGGGAAAGTTTTGGTAGTGGTACTGAAGTTATTGCTTATTTTGAAAATGTAAGATTTGGGGGAAGTTCTTTATATAGGAAAGGGGTTCCTGCATTTAATATTGGGCAAGAAGCAGCGCAAAGATTAATTGCAGAAATTAAAAGAAATGCAGCCTGTGATTTTCATTTAGCTGATCAGTTAATTCCCTTTATGGCATTAGCAAAAGGGAAGAGTGAAATAGTTACTACTAAGCTTACTAATCATTGTATTACTAATATTAGGATTTGTGAGATGCTATTAGGGGTTGAGTTTGAGTTGAGTAGTGAGAAGATTGGGAGTGAAAGCAGAATA
>CAYLVV010000078.1:0-3476 GCA_964387215.1 uncultured archaeon | reverse complement strand
AAAAATGGATAAAAATACCTGATTTGGAGAAAAGGATTGAGCTAGCAATAAAAGCAGGATTAGTATTAATAACAGAAGGAGTTGTAGTTAGCCCATTAGATGGTTTGCCTAAAATTTGCATATCGAAAAATTATGACGGTTCAAAATATGTTGATATATATTTTGCAGGTCCGATAAGAGCTGCTGGAGGCTCTGCAACAGTAATGCCACTAATTTTGGGAGATTATGCAAGAAGATTATTGGGTTTGGATAGATATAAACCTACTAAAGAGGAGATTGAGAGATACGTGGAGGAAATAATACAATATCAAGAAAGATTATCAAGGCAATATAGACTTAATGAAGATGAAATTAGAATTATTATTCAAGGTTGTCCTGTCTGCATAAATGGTGTGCCTACTGAAGAGCAAGAGGTTTCAACATATAGAGACTTAGAGAGAATACCTTCTAATAGGATTAGGGGCGGAATGTGCCTAGTTGTTAGCGAAGGTATTGCGCTAAAAGCAATGAAAATATTAAAATGGGCTAATTATTTAGGCTTAGATTGGAGTTGGTTGGAGAAAATAATTAAGGTGGAAAAAACATCAGAAAAGATTGAGATAAAGCCTAATGAGAAATATTTAGAGGGGATGGCTGCGGGAAGACCAGTATTAGCATATCCTAGTAAGTTTGGAGGCTTCAGGCTTAGATATGGAAGAAGTAGAAATACTGGTTGTATGGCTAAAGGCATTCATCCTGCTTTAATGTATTTATTGGATGAGTTTATTGCAGTTGGCACTCACATTAAAATTGAAAGGCCGGGAAAAGCTGCACAATTATTTCCATGCGATAGTATAGAGGCTCCTATTGTAAAGCTGAAAAATGGAGATGTTGTTAAAGTAGACAGTATAGAAAAGGCATTAAAGCTCAGGGATGATGTAGAGAAAATATTATTCTTGGGTGACATTCTTGTTTGCGTAGGTGATTTTAGGAAAAGTGCGCATCCTCTCGTAAAAAGTGCTTATGTTGAAGAATGGTGGTTATTAGAGTTAAAGCAAAAGGAGAAAGATATTGAAGAAAGGATTTTGAAAAGTAAAGGTTTCTGCTTAAGGTTTGAAGAAGCTTTAGCAATAAGTAAAAAATATAGCATACCTTTACATCCTAAATTTATTTTTTATTATAAAAATTTGAATAAGGATGAAATAATAAAAATCTCTGAGGCTATTATAAAAGCTGAGAAAAAGAATGGAAAATTTATTTTGGATAATAGCATCAAAGAAATTTTAGAAAAAATATTAGTCGAGCATAAGGTTGGAAATGAAGGTATTATTGTTGAGGAGGAAATTGGAAAAGCTTTGCAAACAACATTTTATAATGGGAAAAAAATTGAGGAAATTAAAAATATTGTAAATTCTAATGATGATGTTTTGGAAATTTTGAGCAAAATAAGCGGCATTAAAATAATGGATAAATGCGGAACATTTATTGGTGCAAGAATGGGAAGGCCTGAACAAGCGAGAGAAAGAGAAATGAAAGGGAAGCCGCAAGTTTTATTTCCTATCGGCTGGTATGGTGGAAACCAAAGAAGTATTATAAAGGCAGTTGAAGAGTTGGAAAAGAGTAATAAAAAATTAAAAGCTGAATTAGTGCTTTATCAATGTCCCAAATGCAAAGAGCAGCTTATTTTTCCTTTCTGTAAAAAGTGTAATGAAAGAGCTATAATATTGAGGAAATGCCCTAATTGCGGAAAAATAATGTTGAATGAAAAATGTAGAATTTGCAAAAAGGAAACTGTATGCTATGATGAAAGAGAAATTGAACTGAAAAAATTAATGCAGGAAGCAATGAAAAGAGTTGGAAAAGTGGATAATATTAAAGGAGTAAAAGGATTGATGTCAGGAAAAAAAATTCCTGAGTTATTAGAAAAGGGCATATTGAGGGCAAAACATAAGCTATATGTTTTTAGAGATGGTACGTGTAGGTTTGAGTTATTAAATGCTCCATTAACGCATTTTAAGCCTAAGGAAATAGGCTTGAGTATTGAAAAGCTGAAGGAGTTAGGTTATAATAGAGATGTTAATGGTGAAGAATTAAGAAATTGTGAGCAGATTTTGGAATTAAAGCCCCAGGATGTGATAATAAATGAGAATGCTGGGGAATGGTTACTAAGGATGAGCAAATTTATTGATGAATTATTGGAAAAGGTTTATGG
Source organism: uncultured archaeon (assembly GCA_964387215.1). Lineage (GTDB taxonomy): Archaea > Iainarchaeota > Iainarchaeia > Iainarchaeales > CAYLVV01 > CAYLVV01. The sequence continues at coordinate 1,285 of CAYLVV010000078.1, read as the reverse complement.
ATTAAAAAGATATTATAATGCAGAAAGGAAAGAAGACTTAATAGGCCAACTTATTGTTTGTTTGGCTCCACACACAAGTGCTGGCATTGTTGGAAGAGTAATAGGATTTAGTAAAACCAGATTGGGTTGGGGGCATCCATACTTTTTTATGGCTACAAGGAGAAATTTTGATGGGGATCAAAATAGTATAATGCTGCTAATGGATGCTTTGATTAATTTTAGTGTTTCGTATTTAGCTGAAAAAAGCGGCGGTAAAATGGATGCTCCTTTAGTAATTACTATTGCTTTAGATCCTACTGAGATAGATGATGAGGTCTATGATATGGAGGTATGCAAAGAATATCCGTTGGAATTTTATTATGAAACATTGCGTAATGGAAGCCCTTTTTTGGAAAATATTTCAGTGGTTGGAAAAAAATTGGGAAAAGAAAACCAATATATAAACTTTTATTACACTCATGAAACTGAAAACTTCTGCGGAGGGCCTACTAAAACATCTTATGTAAAATTAAAAACAATGGAAGAAAAGATATTTGCGCAAGATAAATTGCAGAAAAGAATTGTTGCTGTAGATGCCAAGGATGCACTTGAAAGAGTACTATCAAATCATTTTTTGCCTGATATTATGGGAAATGCAAGGGCCTTTTCAAGGCAGAAATTTAGATGCACAAAATGCAACTCAAAATATAGGAGAATTCCTCTAAAAGGAAAATGCTTGAAATGTGGCAATGATTTAATATTAACTATTGCAGAAGGTACTGTTAAGAAATATTTAGAGATCGCAAAAAGAATTGTTGCAGAAAATAAGCTCTCAACATATATCAGCCAGAGGATTGCTTTAATAGAGGAAGAAGTAAATACAATATTCATAAAAATGGATGAAAGGCAAAAAAGCCTTTCAGATTTTATTTAATTAGTTCTTCTTTTTATAATTTTTACTTTTGATGGTGTAACGAGAATTTTCTCTGCAGTTATTCTGGCTAAGTCACCATCAATTGCCCTAATTTCATTCTTAATTTTACTCAAGTATTCTTTTAGTTTTAGAATATTTCTTCTGCTGAGTTCTGCAATATTTAATAAAACAATATTTCCTTCTTTTGCTTCATCAATTACCCTTGTTACATCATCAGCTGAGTAAAGATTTATTGATTTTACATAAGCTTCTGCATCCTCATAAATTGTTTCCTCTTCCATATCCATTGTATTTAAAAATTCCTCAATATCTATCTCCTCAGTTTGAGGCTGTAAAACCTTCTTTAAGATGCTCATCAAATATCACCCCTAT
>CAYLVV010000077.1:0-3519 GCA_964387215.1 uncultured archaeon | reverse complement strand
CTTAAATATTAAAATTTCCTAAAAGGTAATGAAAATGCATAGCACAAAGAAAAAATCTAAAAGAATTCAGAAAAAAGAGCTAAAAGAAATTACAAGAATTACAACTATCTACGATAAAATTTTAGACTATATTAGAAAAAATAAAAATGTTAAAGGAAATGAAATCAAAAAAGCATTGAACATCTCTTCAAAGACATTTAATAAATGCATAGCTATATTAGAAGATGCAGGTTTAATAGAGATTGAGTACCCTCCTGTAGGTGATATTAAATTAAAGTTAAAAGAAGGTGAGAGCTCTTGGCTGAGGAAATAGTACTTACAAAATATAAAATAAAATGTTTAGATGCTGAAATTCCGGTTAAAATAGTAAGAAAGAAGAAGGATGTTGTTGTTAATTATTTTTTAGAATTGCCCAAACTCGGTCTAGGCACAAAAGCATTAATGGAAAAAATAAAGGAAAATATTATTGCTGCATTGCCTATAGGCATCGAAAGAATTCTTGACATTCATTATTTTGAGAAAGTAAAAAGGAAAATTGTTTCTCTAACAAAAGAAGCTTTAGAAAAAGAGGAATTAAAAATTTCTGAATATGAAAAAAATTTATTAATAGCATATTTAGTCAATGAACTTCTCGGCATAGGCTTACTTGAATTTTTACTTTCTGACCCTTATTTAGAGGAGATTGTTGTTAATAGCTCAAGAGAGCCTATTTGGGTATTCCACAAAAATTTCGGCTGGCTAAAAACAAATATAATGATCACTTCAGAAGAACAAATACAGAATTATGCCAGCATAATTGCAAGACGTGTTGGAAAACAAATTTCTGTGTTATACCCATTATTAGATGCCCACATTATTACAGGAGACAGAGCTAATGCAACATTATTCCCTATTTCAAGCTTTGGAAATACAATTACAATAAGACGTTTCAGAAGACAACCTTGGACTGCAACAGATTTTATAAGAAACAATACTGTTTCATCTGAGGCAATGGCATTTATTTGGCAAGCCTTCCAATATGAGCTCTCAGTTATAATTTCCGGTGGCACAGCCTCAGGAAAAACTACAATGCTGAACGTTTGCATGCCCTTTATCCAAAATAATCACCGCATAATTACAATAGAGGAAACCCGTGAACTAATGCTTCCTCGCTTTTTACATTGGGTGCCATTAACAACCCGTGAGCCTAACCCAGAAGGAAAAGGCGGCATCTCAATGTTAGATCTACTTGTAAATGCATTAAGAATGAGGCCTGATAGGCTTGTTGTTGGTGAGGTCCGCCGCGAAAGAGAAATAGAAGTTTTATTTGAAGCAATGTTAACAGGACATAGTGGTTACACAACAGTACATGCAAATACTGCAGAACAAACCATAAGAAGAATAATAACTCCGCCAATGTCTTTACCACCAAGCATACTCTCTGCAGCACACTTAAATGTAGTAATGTTCAGAAACCGCAGAACAGGCCGCCGTTGTGTATTAGAAATTGCAGAGTACATTCCAGAAAGACGTGGCATAACAGAAGAAACAGTATCTGCAAATATCCTCTACAGATATAAACCAACAATAGATAAGGTTGTAAAACAAAATAACAGCATTAGAATAATTGATGAACTATCTGCATATACAGGTTTAAGTTATAAAGAATTGCAAAATGATCTGAAAGAAAAGCAAAAAATACTAGAATGGATGTTAAAGCAAAATATAAGTAGCTTAGAAGAAATAGGCCAAGTTGTAAACTCTTATTATTTAGATAAAGATTATATTTTAAATCTTGTAAAGAAAAATAAACCATTTAAGGTGTAATTAATGCAATATAAGCCTTTACCATTCAACCTATTTCCATCCAAAATTTTACTCACAATCTCAAAACCCTTTATAGGTATAGGTAGAATAATTTCAGCAGGGTTTCCATTTTTGGAAATAGATTTAATGCAAAGTGAGCTAGGTTACAATATAAGGCAATATTCAGCAATAATGTGTTTCCAATTTTTATTTTACTTTGTAATATTTTCTTCTATAACATTCCTTATAGGTTCGCGTTTTAATGCACAGTATCTTTATATAATCTCTCCCACAATCGGCGCAGCACTCTCCTTGCTTATAGTGATACAACTTTTAGTCTATCCTAAAATTTTAGTTAACAGAAAAGTCCGCGAAACAGAAGCAAATTTAGGATTTGCATTACGCGCAATATTAATACAAACAAAAAGCGGAGTAAATCTTTATGATGCATTGAGCACTGTTGCAAGAGGAAAATTTGGAAAGGTTTCAGAAGAATTCAAAAAAGCAGTTGATCAAATCTCTGCTGGAATTCCAGAAGATATTGCATTACAAAAACTAGCAGAAAGAAATCCCAGCTGGTATTTCCGCAGGAGTATATGGCAAATAGTAAATGGTTTAAAAATTGGCAGCGATGTTTCAGACATTCTAAGAGAAATTGTAGATACACTTTCAAGAGATGAAGCAGTGCAAATAAGAACATATGGCCATAGTCTGAGATTCCTTTCCCTCATTTACATGCTTTTAGGCGTTATTATCCCTTCCTTAGGAGTAACATTTCTAATAATATTATCCAGCTTTCCACAAATCCAAATTACAGAAAGCTTTTATTGGATATTATTAGTAGCATTAGTTGTTGGGCAATTTATGTTTTTAGGCTATATGAAATCTAAAAGACCAACACTCATAGGTGTTTAAAATGGGTTTTTATGAGAGAATAACCTCATTACTGCCAAAATTTATAAGAGAGCCAATACTAAAAGAACTTTCTTATATGCGTTTAACAGTTGATGAAAAAAGATTTATTGGTTTTCTCTTTAGTTTTGGCCTGGCTTTTTCTTTCGCAATTTCTCTAAACCTTTATTTATTCCTTTTTATCCCATTTTTACCAACTTTTATACTTTTATTTTTCCTCCTTATAGGTATTGTTTATGCCTGGATTTATTTCTCGGTTGATGCAAAAGCCAAATATGCTGAAAAAGTATTGCCTGATGCATTGCAGGCAATTGCAAGCCATTTAGGTGCAGGGTTTACCTTAGATAAAGCACTTTATTACTCTGCAAGGAGAGAATTAGGCATTCTTGCTGATGAATTCAAAGCCACTAGCAGAAGAATCACTTCAGGCATACCAGTACATAAAGCATTATTAGAAATACCAAAACACATAAAATCAAAAACTATTGAAAAGGTAATATGGTTAATCTCTGAGGGAATCCGTACAGGTGGTGAAATTTCAAGCATTTTAGTTGAGCTCAGCGCAGATCTAAGGAGAAGACATACTATAAAAGCAGAAACAAAAGCAAATATTAGCATTTATGCACTATTGATTTTATTTGCTGCTGCATTAGCAGCTCCTGCATTAATGGGAATTTCTACCTTTATTGTAGAGGTTACTGCTGCAAGAACTATGAGTTTTACTCTTCCGGAAAAATTACCTCCTAATATTGAAAATGTTGCCTTTATTAGCATACCCGGCCAAGGGATAAATCCAGAATTTGTAGTCAGCTTCTCAATTTT
>CAYLVV010000076.1:0-3658 GCA_964387215.1 uncultured archaeon | reverse complement strand
AGCAATGAAAGCTATTGCTGACTTTTATCTTGAGTTAAGAGATTTAGGAAGAAAGGAGGGAACTTATGCAGCTACACATAGACAATTAGAAGCAATAATAAGATTAAGCGAGGCTAGTGCAAGAGTAAGACTGAGCAATAAAGTTGAGCTGCAAGATGTGGAAAGAGCAATAAAGCTTATTAAAAAATCTTTGGAAGAAATTGCCGTAGATAAAGAAACAGGGCAAATAGATATTGATATTATTACATCTGGCCAAAGTCATAGCCAAGTAAATACAATGAAAAGAGTGTTACAAATAATTTCTGAGCTTTATAGAGAACTTAATTCTCCTGTATCTATGCAAAAAATAATTGAAAGTTGTGAAAAGGAAAATATTGATATTGAGAAGGCAAAAGAAGCAATTCTTAATCTTAAAAAGAAGGGCGACTTATATGAACCAAAACATGGGTTCTTTAAGCCTATACAGCTCTAGTTATTTCGTTAATTAACTAATTCTGCTCTAGGTTTAAAAAGCAAAGAAAAGGTTTCTTTTTATGGGGCTTTCTCAGAGAGGGGGAATTAGTCTTGTTGCCATTCTAGGAATCATAGCTTTAGCTGGCATTGGCATTATTGCACAAGATACAGTTGAGGAAGAAAAAATGGCATCACAACAATTATGCAAAGAACAACTTGTATCATATATTCCTGATGTTATTTCTTGTAAGACTCAAGAAAGTTGTATAAAGAAAATATATGAATATTATCTAGGAGAAGAATTCTATGATAAAGACCGTGGCTTTTTTTACACTGGCAAATACAAAAATGAAATAGAAAATTTTGTGAATCGTCATGCAATAGCACTACTATCTATTAATAAAGTTAAAATGTATTTAGAAAAAAGAGATAGGATTTGCAGAAATGAAGGGTTTTTCAAGGCAAAACCAGTATTTCAGGAGCTTACAACAGAACTTGCTTGGGCTATCTCTAGACCGTATTGGATATTTAAAACTGAAAACGCACCTGCAAGAAAATATTTAGAAGAAATAAAATCATCTCTTGAAAAAGAAGGTATTTTAAAATATAATGATGGAATTGCGAGCACTGATTTTGTAAATATTTATGTATCTGCTAACGAATACTTAAAAACATTAGATACATTGGATGATAAAGATCTAAGTTTTCCATCTATCGTAAATAGATATATAAAAAATGTTGCTCACTCTGCTAGCTATAGAGAATCGGAACTATTAAAAGTATTCAGAGAAGCTGCAGGAAGGAATAAAATAAAACAAGAATGTGAAAAGTATATAGATGCTCTCGGAAAAAGCTTTCTCAAATTTATTGAGAAAATGTTCAAAGATCTTATTGGTAATTCATATCAGCTTTTAACTAAAATTTTAGGGATAGCAACTGGTAGCACACTTGATACAATTCTTAAAACAGAGGAAATCGCAGAAGCAAAATCGATTATTGATGTTATTGCAAAATTGGATTTAGAAACTACCTTGCATCTTTGGGAAAACGTTTTAGGTAAAAAACCCGATAGTGCAATTTCTAAATTTTATGCGTTTGTAAGAAGGGAGATTGAAGTAAGGAGAAAAGCCAGAAAAAATTGCAATGCGTGGTTAAATGGTGATGTAAACAATATTGGCAAACGTTTGGAAGAGATTGGGAATAAAATAGATAGTATTAATGATGCAGCTGAATTGTTTGATGATGAGGTATTGAATAAGCTTAGATTTATTGCAAAAACAGAGTCTCAAAGTTATGCCGAAAAAATTCATCTAAATAAAGCGAAGGAGGAATTCAGCATTAAAGTAAACAGGCTTAAAAGTAGATTATCAACCTTAAAAAGAAATATTAAGTGTGAGGAAATAGGTAGCGGAAGCGAAAAAGGAAAATTGCAGAAATATGTGGAACTGAGCAAAATAAATAATGAAGTTATTGAGCTAAATGAAAGTTTAAAAATGTATGAAGAGGAATGGGAAAAAACAATTAAATTTTGCATAAAAGCTGCAGAAAATGTTTTGAAGGAAATTGATTCTTTAGATGCTGAAAATTTGAATAATGCTATAGAGGAGCTAATATATGAGGCCAATTCAGTAATAGAAGGAAAAGGTTTAGAAAGTTGCGCGAAAATAGTCAAAAGATATGATATTTTGGAAAAAATTAAAGATAGTGCACTATTTAAAGAGGGTTATGAACGTTGTAATGAGGAATTAGAAAATCTAATTGCATTTTTAAAAAAGAATGATATTGGTATTGCAAGTTTTGAGGATGAAGAAAAAGAGTATGCTGATTTTAAGAGCGCTTATTTTGAATGCGAGAAAGAAAAGAATGAAATATTAGAGCTTTTAAATAATTCCGAAGCTGCAGAGAAAATTGCTGAATTATTTGAGGAAATTGAAGATTTGAGAAAAAAATTGAGAATAATAGATTTTATACCTGAGAAATTTGAAGAAAAAATTATGGAGCTAGAAAAAAGGTATTATGATAAAAATAATGAATTGGTAAATATCCACAAAATAGAGGATGTTGAAAAATTTATAGAGGATTTAGAAGATACAAAAAGAAAATTATATGAATTATTCTCAAAGGCTTTAATTGACTATATCCAAAAAAATGCATTTGTTAGATTTTTTGTGGATAAATTGCCAATAGAAGGTAAGCCAATAAATGCAATATTGCATATTAAAATAAATAACCCGTTTGGTGATCAATTTATTTTTGAGAAGCATATTAAATTTTGTACAAATGTAAATAATGGATTAACTGAAGAAAAAAATATTTGTGTAGATATTGCAAAATTGCCTTTTGAAATTAAAAAAGAAGTTAAAGGCATTATAGTTAGGAGTACATTAAAGAGCATATATACTGAAATAATAAACAGTACAATTAAAATTGAAAAACTATTGAAAATGCCTAAAATTTTAAATAAGCTTCCGGGGTTGCAGATTAAAGTTGAAGATGGGAGAATAAACGCTGCTTATTGCGATGGAAAGATGATTAATTTTTATGATGCCAATAATGCACAATGGATTAAAATTAAGCCATATTGTAAAGAAGTGAAATTGGTTTATGAATATAAGGATGCCGCAGAAGTAAAATTAAGAGAGGTTAATTCAAAGCAAATTGAAGAAAAGGTTGAAAAGAAATTTAGAGTTGATGTAAAAAATAAAAGTGGCTTATTACTTAAGAATGTTAAATTGTATTTGAGTTTGCCAACAAATGAAATTTCTTCAATAGAGGTTGTTGATGATAGCGGCAAAAAAATGCCGTTTAGCAATTTTGGAGAAAAAATTGCAGTAGGTATTAGGGAATTAAAAAGTAATATTTCGTTCTTTTTGGTTGTGCTTTTTGAGGATTTAGAAGGATTGATAGAAAGGGAAAAAAGCAAGCTATTAATAATTTTGGATGAGTTGAAGAGAAAAGCTCCTAAATCTTTTTTGGCTGAGATTGAAGAGTTAAAAGAAAAAGTCAATAAAGCAAATAGAATAGACTCTTTAATGCAGTTAAAGAATAAAATTGAAGAGTTAAAAGAAGAAATTGAGAATGAGTTAGAGTATAGAGAATTGTATCTAATGCGGAAAGAGAAAATTTTAAGACAGCTAGAAACATTTGGAAGCTATTTGGATGAAGTTTTTGTGGAAGAAATAGCTGCTATTATTGAAGAGGCTGA
>CAYLVV010000075.1:0-3712 GCA_964387215.1 uncultured archaeon | reverse complement strand
GATAATTTCGCCATTTTTCTACTTTAATTATGTAAAGATCATTATTCCTGTCCTCTAATAATACCATTTAAACCATCCCCTATTTTGGTAAAACAACTAAAAAAAATAGAAAGTTCATTAATTTTTTCCTTTCTGTCCATAGCACCCCCTTCTTAAATCTTCTTCTAACATTTTTTAAAAAATGAAATGGAAGGGGATTTATGCTTTGGCTCCTTTCATACCCTTTCTCACGCACAGAGCCATGTTTGTTACTCCAGCTTTCTTACCCGTTGTTCCAGCACAACCTTTTGCAACGGATGCGAATTTGCTGGTAATTGCTTTCTGCTTTGGCCTCAGTGCGGCAGGGTTACCGATCCAAGGTGCAAGCCTACCCCTGTAATAGAATCCACCTCTTTTCCAGGGGTTCTTTGCAGCCTGGACGGGAGAGCCTAAACCTCTCGCCAGTATTACCATTTTTTATCACCAATAAAGAATTTGGCTAACCGTTATATAAATCAAACTCAAAAAAATTTTTAGTTAAAAAAATTTTTTATTTTGCCCTCTTGCTTCTGGTTTTCCCTGCTTTTTCCTTTATATAATTGATAACTGTTTCCTTTATTTTTTCTGCAAGCTCCCCATCATCAGAATACCAATAAAAATCCCCGGAATTATCTGAAATCATAAGAATATTTTCATCAGCAAACACAACATCTTTGTTAAGTTTGAATTTCTTGCCATATGTTTTTATATACCCTGCCTTTAATAATTTCTGGAGATGATAAGCTATAAGCTGGTTTGGCTCTTTCAGTAATTTGGATAATTCCCAGCTTTTCAGCCCCCTTGGTCTTCTCGTTAAATTCCAGAGTATATCCTTGTCTATTTCAGATATGTTAATGCTCACCACCCCCTATATGAACCTTTTTACAAGGATCTTTTCAATCTGCTTCATTTCATCAACTGTTGCATTTTTCACTTCGCCTTCCCTGCCAATAAGATTCCAGCCATTTTTTAATTTTTCATACTCTACTACGCCCATTGGGATTACATGCCCGTTTTCATCTTTTCTTCCAAGTTCACAATGCAGTATCCCTTCTTCGCTTGGATGGGGGTTGCAGTCAACAACAAGATTCTTTTCTGTTATTTTGTTTTTGTCAAAAAATCCCATGCTTTCACCTCCTCATATATGTTTTTATATATTCATAAAAATGCTTGGAGCCCCAGCTGAAGTTGAAAAATCTTTTGCCATTCAGCAGGCCTGACGGGCATTTTATTTTATTTGCAGACCCGAATACGTTTATCATAGGCCAGAGATCCGGGTTTCCCATATCCTTGCTCATAATTGTAATTTTTTTGTTGAAATCAAACATATGCATAATATTGTGCAGTGTAATTGGAAGGACAACCTCCTTTGAGTGCGGGCATAAGTCAGAAACTACGCAAATGCTTTTATTCATGGAAACCTCCTATACCATCTCAGTTTGCCGAAAAACGTTGAAAATTCAGGCAACTGGTCGCAGACAGGTGTTTTGGCCATTACTACAGGTATCCCTGACCTGTGCAATTGCATAATTCTTTGCTCTGAATATATTTCCTCTTCGCTTGTTCGCTTGTTTTTGAACATATAAATTAATTTGTAAATAGGATGCGAACAGTCAATCGGCTCAATTCTTACCCAAAAGCCCTCAGGGGCCCTTTGGGATTTCCTTTTGGATTTCAGCTTCTTCAGCAGGCCCACCTTTATCCCCTTCCTTTTTTATAGGTTGCTTAACTTCTATTCCAGCTCTTGTATATATTACATTGCTTATAATTTTTTTTTCAATATCTTCTGTTATAAGCTCCTTTACCTCTAAAAGGCTTCCATAAACAATGCTGTGCAGGAAATTCAAATAACCATCAAGTATAAGCGGTATAGCTTTTATTGTTCCAGGGCGGTCCCATTGCGCATATTTTTTAACTTCCTCAAATGATTTGAACATTGGGCCCATTAGTGCTTCAAAAAACCTGTCAAACCTCTCTTTCTCCTGCTTTGAGAGGGGGCGTTCGCATATGCTTTTAAGGTCCCGCAAAACCATTTCGCTTAATGAGTGAACCTTTACAAACGACTTCATTGGGGGGAGCATGTTTTTTTCGCACAGGCTTGTGATAAAATTTATTTCCTGCTGTATTTTATAGCTATTATAGCATATCCTCTTTAAGATTTCGCTTCTGAATGATTCTTCAAGGTCATACCAATCAGCATACTTCATGCTTCTTCACTCTCCTCAGTTTCCTCTGGTTTTTTCTTTTTTGTTTTTCCTATGCTCTCAATTCTTTTAAGCAAAAATTCCAGCTCATCTTCAATCTGGCGCCTTGCTCTTTCATCTTTTGATAATCCAGCCTGTTTAATTCTGTTTATAAGGTCATCAATGACATCCCAGCTCGCCTTTACCAGCGCTTCTGCCCCGGCTGCTTTTGCCCTTGATTCCTGCTCACTAACTATTGTTGGGGCAAGGTTGGAATAAAAATTTTCAAGCTTGTTTGCTACATAGCTTAATGATGGCAGGGCACCCTCAACCATTTTCATGCTCGACTTTGATGCAATATCTGATTCAATTTTTTCCATTAATGCAGCCTTCTCCCTTTCTTCAGCTTCTTCTGCATAGCCCAAGGCCTTTAAGTAGCTTTTATATAATGAAAAGAATGCCATTTTTGTCTTTTCATCAGCGTTTTTAAAAATGCTTTTTATATCAATCTGAAGCATTCTTTTTACTTCTTCATTTTTTTCAAAATCCTCTGCACTTACAGGCTCCCCCATCATAACAGGAGGTATAAATTCCCCGTCTCTTGTCAGGTTTATTGGAATCCTGCCTACCCTGCAATCGCTTACTATGGTTTTTGTATCAAAAAGATATGGCAAATGGTCCAAAGACACCCCTTTAATAATACCAAGCTCCTCATCATTTCCAGGGTTTTTAACAATGAAGTTGAAGATTACGCCAGACGGTGTTTTTTCAAGCATAACCCCCTTCCATAATTTCCATTCCTTCCCGTTCTTGTCCCTGAAAAAATCATAATCATCATAAGCTGAAACAAGAAACGGGAGTTTTGTCTCCTTTTCATCAAATAAAAATATTTTCCTTTTCTTTTTCCTGTCCCTTTTAATGAATTCTTCCTGCTTTCTTGCTTCTTCCAATTCTTCTGCAAGCCTTTTTCCCTCAAGCTCTGCTATTCTTTCTTTGGCCTGTTTTAGCTCTTCCTCCAGCCTGTCCTTTTCGCCCATTATCTGGCCAAGATGCTTTTGCATTATCTCGTTAAGGTATTTTTTCATGAATTCAACATCAGCTTTTGTTTCATAAACCTGCTTTTTTATCTGCTCTTTCTTCTTGTTTTTTCTCAGTATCCATCTTATAAGCCCCATGCTATCCCTCTTTTTCAGACTTGATTTTCTCTACAGGACCCCTGTAAGGTGCTGGTGCAAAGCCCATCTTGGTTTTCTTTTTTGAACCCATCCTTCCCCTTAATTTAAAGAAAACAGCTATTATGATAATGGCAACCGCAAGTGCCCACCAATATTCCTGAACCAGCCCAAAATCAAAACCAGAACTTTCAACTATTATGTATCCAAGCGGAATGTCATTAACCTGAACCTCATAATTTCCAGGCTCGCTTGGGGTAAAGTTAAATGAGCCTGAACCTTCCTGAATTATATTGCATATATTTTCATTGCATTTGCTGAGTTTCCAGTCAACTTCTT
>CAYLVV010000074.1:0-3729 GCA_964387215.1 uncultured archaeon | reverse complement strand
GAAGGTAAGTATAAAGGTAGAACCTGCAAAGGAGTTAAAGCTTGAGATGATACCCAAAACAATTGTGCCGTTTATTAAAAATCAATTATTATTTAAAGTTATTGATAGCTCAACAAATGAACCTATTGAGAATGCAATAATTAATATTGAAATTAATGGGACTAATATTGTAAGCTTGAATACAGATTATGAAGGTGTTGTTGAATATGAATTAAATCCTCCAAAAAATGGGGACAAAATTAAGATTACTGTTGATAAAGCAGGTTATAAAAAATTAATAAAAGAGATGAAAATCTCAGAACAGATACTGCTTTCAAATCCGGAAAGAATTGATGAATTATTGGTAATAACTGGAATAAATACTAAGGAAATTGGAGTAACGCTCACTAATGCTGCTGAATTAGAGCTTAAAATTGAAGATATTAAAGTAGAGGGCTTAGATGAGTATATCAAAGTTAGCTTTAAAGAAGATTATAAAGATAAGGTAATTGAAAAAGGTGAAGATTTCAATGTTGTATTCCAAATAAGCCTAAAGGATAAGGCATTCAAAATTAAAAAACCCATAACAGTTAATGGAAGCATTGATTTATATTTAGAGAATGAAAATTTCAGTAGATGGGTAAATAAAATTCCTATTAGCATTAGAATAGGCTTCGGTGAGGAATTAGATAATAAAAACTGCTTGTTATTTAGTCCGAAAGAATGGGAAGTATTCACATTCAATACTCCTAAAACCCTAGAGCTTAATATAAAGAATAATTGTACTGTTGATAGTAAGCCAGTAATATTGCAGAATTTGGAAGCTAAAGTTGAGTTTGGCGCTGAAAATGCTATAGGAAAATTTAAAATTGAAGTTGATGGAGAGAGTATTGAATTGGGCAAAGATTACAAAACAATTAAAGAACTAATAAATGAAAATGAAGATCTCACATTATTGGTAACTTTTATTCCGGAAAGAGTAAGATCCGCAAAAGCAACCCCAAAAATAGTATTCAAAGCAGTAAATAAAACAACAAAAGGGGATGAAATATTAGAGCAGAGTATTGTAAGTAAAATAGAGATTAATAATTTGGCGGAATGTGTAAAGCTCAGCGGCTTAGAATATTTGGTTGTGGAAACTTGTCCAATGAATATTGGTTGGGGTAATTATAGATATTATAATGTGCAAAGAGGGATGCCAAGAAAGGAATGGTTAGTAAGAACAAAAGCTCCTGCTACTGGAGGATATTATGTTGATAGGCAGATTGAGTTATATGGCTATAGAAATCCAAGTAGATATTATGCAGAGCCATATTATGATAATTATAATATGCAGATGCCTATGCAAACTTCTTGGAGTTGTGGCCAAGCAACATTCCGCATTGAAAATAGCTGCACATCTGATGTAGAGGTTGAGCTTGAAGCACATCCATTCCTAAATGTGGGAAAATCCTCTGTAAGTTTAAGAGTTGGAGAAAGTGCAACTGTAAAGGTTGGAGAGAGCTATAGAATTGGAAGATATCCAATTACTGTAAAGGCAAAAATTAAAGATTCTTCTGAGCCGTATGCTGAAATAGGCATGGCATATGTATTAATAAAAAGTCCTACTGAGGTTAACCACGAATGTATAAAGCTAACATCACCAGGAGATAAAACATTTAGGTTTAATAATTGGCCCATTGTTAAGCCTGTAAAAGGAGTACTTAAGAATTACTGTTATGATTTAGGAGTTAGGCTTACTGAGAATAGCGTAACAGCACAAAGCTTTGGCGGAGGCACTGTAATGGTAACAAATGTAAGAGTTACTGCATTATATGAGGTTCCTTCAGCTGAGGGAAAAACTACTCAAGTTCTTGAGTTTGAACTTGAGAAGGATTTGAGCTATAGAGGCAAAAAACCATTCCCAAAAACCAAAACTCCTGTGGAATGGATGGTCGGCCTAAGAGCATGGACTACTGCAGGTTATAACACAGTACAAGAAAGAAGAAGTATGGTTGTGAATTATTTAGATCCTTATGGTCAAACCAGAAGCAAAAGATTTTGGGTAACATTCCAAGATGTTTGGAGAGCAGCAGAATTTGATGTACTGCAATGGGGTAATCCAGATATTCCGCCACAGGAATGTATTAATCCTGCTGGAATTAATTTAGGAGTATTAGGAGAAGAAGACTTTATTGGAATGGGTTATGCTGAAGTTTCTGCCGATCCTAAAGTGCTGCTCATTGATGAGAAACACTGTGGATGGGCGGATGCAATAGTCAAAGTAGAGCCTGATATAATAGAAAAGGGTGGCATAAGAGCAGTATTCTATATTGCTGAAAATGGTAAGAATATTAGAGTTAGAGTTTATAGAACTCCTGCAATGAAAGAGGACCAAGTAACTATTAAAGCTACTTTAAATGGAAAACTCCAAAGGGTTTTCCCATCCGGAGTGTATAACATTACAATTCCATTTAGTGTTACTGTATTAAGAGAGGGTTTGCCGGGTTTAGGAAAAGAGGAACAAAAATATTATTTAGAAGCGATTAAAAAGAAAGACTTGAGAGAAGCACAAGCATATTTGCAGACTTTACCAACAGAACTAAGAACAAAGATAGAAAATGCTGTGCAAAAGTATTTTATGCTAAAAGAGCAGCGCTTAGGCTTGGCATGCGGAAATGGTTTCACAACAGGAGAAAAGATTGCAAAGCTGCTATTTGATTGGAGATATGAAGCAATTGATCCTAGTAAGGAGGATAAAGCTACATGTACACCCAAAAATAAAGAATGCAGCATTTTTTGTGATGCCACACAAGCAACAATTGAACATATGAAGAGATTTAAGAAATTTAAGAGTATAATTGATAGCTGGTATAATATTACAAAAGACAATATAAACAACTATTGCCCGTTATTCTCAAGAAGTCAAAATGGAGAGTGGCTATTTGATCCTGATACTGAAAAATGCACTAAAATGCAAAATAGTTCGGATTATTATAGGCTAATTCCGAAGCAGGCTTATATTGAAAGTATTGCTAAAGTAGAAGACACTGGAATGCCTCAAGCATTCCTTATTGATGATAAAGGAAAAATTATAAGATATGAGGGAACTAAAATAAAAGAGCTTAAAAGAAAATTGGTAGAAAGATTCAAAGAATGGTCTAAAAATCCGGAAAGCTTTGCCGCATATGTTAAAGGTTTAACACAAAATGAAACTGCATCCAATATAATTGTAAGAATTCCTATAAGCTATAACGGTGCCTATAACGAAAGTGATATAAATACATTGAATAAACTGGGCTTTTCATATCTGAAAAGCCTTGACGGAACAATCATTGATAAAAAGAGCTTATATATGACATTCAAAACATTTGCATGGTTTGTTAATGCAATAAATACTGCTAAAGAAGTATCAGGAAAAAATAATGAGCTTTATAAACAAGTAAGAGTAGGAAACGAAGATGTAAATCTTTCTTTATATGTACTCGAGGATGTTGTTTATAATATAGAGTTTTTAGTAGGCTTTAGAAATGCTGAAAAACTTTTGGAAAATGAGGAGTATAAAGAAGAGTTTATTAAAAATATAAAGCTAAAAGATGAGTTTACATTAGAGCCTTATAAGTCTTTGGAGGAATTGATGAACGATATAGAGTTCGATAACTGCTTAATGGAGGATTTATTTGACAATATATTTTGGAACCAGTTTTATGCAATATATGGGAACAAATTAAGCAAAGATTTCAATATTAATTATAATAAAGGAGATTTAAC
>CAYLVV010000073.1:0-3866 GCA_964387215.1 uncultured archaeon | reverse complement strand
TACAGAATTGCGAATGCTACAATTGCTGAGATCAATAGTTGGAATACACTAAATGCTTGGCCTTTCTTCATCATAATAATTTCACCTCTTTAAATGTTTTTGAAAAGAAGGGAAAAGTAGTATTTAAATTTTATCTTTAGCCTTAACAGCCGCTTTTTAGTTCTTCAGCAAAGGAAATCCAACACAGCATTTCACAATCTTCACCACTAGTTTGCATACAGCACTTAAAGTAGAGATTTATTGCAACTCCTTTCTCAACAACAATCATTTCTAGTGGTCGTGTTTTTTTATAAACTACTCCTGATTCTGGAGCTTGTAAGATAATACAATCTTTCTCTAATCCGGAAACTTCTGCAAAAAATTTTTTGCTGAAGGTTGAGCTTTTTATAAAAACATTTGGTTTTTTAACAACCATGCCATTTGGGCTTGCTACTGCTGATTTAATACCTGAAACAATAGTCTCATAAGCAAGAGTTTCTTTTAAACCCTCAAAGTAAGAAACTACTCCTAAAATAATTAACAAAATCATGCTGCCTATAGCTGCGCCAATAACTAACCTATAAGGAGCAAAATATTGTCCTTTTTGGCTAAACATAAAAATCACGTAAAGGCTGGAACCATCATTCTTGCAAAGAAGGTTACGCCTAAGAAAATAATTATTGCAATAGGCAGCATCGTTGCTAATGTTATTTTCATTTTTGTTTTGTTATCCTCCTGTATCATGCATGTAAAGAATATTAGAGCAGCAACTATTTCTATTACATAAACAGAAACTATTATTAGAAATTCTGCAGGGGAAGCCATTTGAGCTAAAACTGATTTATCAAGCTGGATTGCCTGTGTTGCTTGAGTGAAACCTTGGATAGTTTGCATTATTTGTCCCATTTGGCCAAGAGATGCTGCAGAAGAAACATCTAATGTTTCAATTCCAAAACCTGTTGCTCCTGGCGATGTTGCAATTTTTGAAAGAGTAGTAACAACTACTTTTTGCAGAGAGGTTGTTATACCTAAAACAATAGGTGCAATAAATACCGCCATGCTTTGCATCATTCCTGTTATTTCAGAAATCAAAGCTCTAAGCATTTTTGTAACCTTTTCAGAGTTAGCTACTTGCATTGACAAACTTATTAATGTTCTTGCTGCAACCTGAACTCCTAAAGACACTGAATCAACTAAAAGCTTCATGCTGCTGTTTATCATTTTACTTGGACAATATTTTAATGCTCCATAAATAGGATCAAACAATGCTTTATCCAAAGTTAAACCTAAAATATGAATATTATCCATTACTCTAGTGAATATTTTTTGGGTAAGTAAAGTATTTGGCAAAAAATCTATTGTGTGTTTAATTGCATCCTCAACTGGTTTATTTTCTCCTAAGCGAGATGCTAAAACATAAACAACATCTTTGAATTCGGATTCCATTTGGATGTACTCTTGCTGCAGTTTATACTTATAAACATTTGTGAAATAAAAATAAAATGCTATACAAACCGCAATAGTCAACATTGATCCCATTATAAGATTATAAGGAGTAGTATCATTCTCTGGTTTAAAAAAGAAATCCATCTCAGCTTCTTGCAGTTTGGCTTTTGCTTTTTCCGGTGATAAGCCTTTTGCAATATATTTTTGATAGAGAGGGCCGCCTTCAATAAAATAATTTTCAGGATAACCATATGCAGCTAATGCATCTTTTACGCTTTTATCAGCAGGTATTAATTGTGTTGGCATTCTGCCTCTTTCAGTAGGCAATATGCTTTTTGGAGGAAATCCCTCTACAGAGAGAAAATAACTCAAACCAAAGCCAATTATTGCAATTAAAATTACAACAAGTCTAACATCAACTTTTAGCCTTCCTAAATACATTTTATTTTTTCCTGGCAGCCTTGGATCATCATCTGGGATTTCTGGGGCTTTATAAGTTGGAGGCCTTTTGCTAATAACAAACCATCCAAAGCCAAATACAGCTCCGGGAATTAATAAATTATAAAGTAAAATTAAATTTTCAGTTTTTCCAAATGGTTGGCCTGTAAAACAGCTGGCAATAGGCAATACGATTATTAGTATTAAAGGAAGCAAAACTCCCATATAAAATAATACAATGCTTGGTTGAGATAATGCTCTAGCATAACCTTCCATCTTTCCTTTTATACTTTCTAAAATTGTTTCCATAGTTTTATCTAATAATGCATATCTCTTTGCTTCTGTTGCTTCCAAAACAGAGGCGCGTATCATCATTAAAGCCTGTTTAAATTCTGTAGAGAATCGGGACCATCTATATGCTAAATCATCCAAAGCTTCGGATAAAGATGTATATATGCCAAGCTGAACATCCCAAACAATTTTCTTTAAATCTTCTGCAATTTTTCCTCTTCCATGATAGGCTGTAAACTCAACAGCCTTTTCTAAGTTGGGTACTAATTTCATAGACATTATCATATAGCCAACATTCTCAGGCACATAAGTTAATGCTCTTACACTCTCTGCTTGAGCTTCACTTTTTGGAAAATTTTGAATAAAATAAGTTAAGCCTAAAGTTACAAAAAGCAAAGGCATAAACATCATAACCATTGCAATTATCATGCTGCCCTGTGCAAATTTAATTATTATAGGTGCTAAAGGAGAAACCAAAACTATTCCAATTATAAAAATTGAAGCAAATATGCCTAATATCATCACAGCCTTTACTGCAGCATTAAATTCTTCAGCCTTTAAATCCCACCCCAAAAAATCAATTATATTTTGATACTCCTCTGTATATTTTGCACCTTTTCCAAAGCCGGGAAACATAGAATGCATTTTTTTGCAAAAGGCAACAAAAGGGTGCAGCTTTTTTGCTTTTAATGCCTCTTCCTCCTCAAACTCTTCCCTTATTACCTTAATTTCTTTATACATTTTTCCTAAAGTAATTCTCTCAGTATGTCTCATCGGAGTTTTTGGCATGCTAAAAGAAGGGAAAAGGGATTATTAAATTTTATTTTTTTGATACTATACCATCCAGTGGGGAACAAACAAAACTTTTGTTTTGCCTATCTTTTTAATACCAAAATCTCTCTCCGAAAAGACAATTGCTCTTTTTGGCTTGTATGTTTTCAAAAAGCTCAAGAAACTTTTTTTTATTTTGCTAGAGGATTTAACTTCTATAGGAATCACTCTATTATCGAATACTAAAACAAAATCAACTTCTGCCTTTGCAGTTGTGCGCCAATACTTTACCTCAAAACCCTCAA
The DNA here is from genome assembly GCA_964387215.1 of uncultured archaeon. Taxonomy (GTDB): domain Archaea; phylum Iainarchaeota; class Iainarchaeia; order Iainarchaeales; family CAYLVV01; genus CAYLVV01. Next base: position 636 of record CAYLVV010000073.1, on the reverse strand, counting down.
ATAGCAATTCATTCAAAATAAAATTCTCCAACAAAGCGCCTTTATCTCTTCTTCCATCCATAGAAGTAAAATTATTTAATATTGCATTTCTTAAGCCCAAGTCAACAAAATATATCTTTTTGCTTTTTTTAATCTCTGTAATAAGGCTCTTATGGAAAGGGGAAACAAGCCTGAGAATATAAGTATTAATAAGTATACTCAAATAGTTGTCAATCGTTTTATAATCCATATTCAGATCAGACATGATGGATGATATCTCAAGATTACTTCCTAAAGAAAATGCCAGCCATCTCAAAACATCTCTAAACTTTTCCAAATGCCTTATATTTAGGAAAAAGAAAACATCCCTTTCTAAATAAGTCCTACGCAAATTGTTAAGGAGTTCTATTTTAAACTTCTCCTCTGTTTCTTTAACTACCTCAGGAAACCCTCCAAAGATTAAAAATTCATTAAGCATCTGTTTAAATTCGTCCTCAAACGCCTTTTGGAGTTCTATTTTTTTCCCATTAATAAATCTAATAATTTGATCCTTAAATTCCCTATATAAACTAACAAGATCTTTTGCTTTCCACATTAAAAATTCTTCAAAATTCAGAGGTAGAAGTTCAAACGAGATGGATCTTCCAACAAGATATT
>CAYLVV010000072.1:1883-3892 GCA_964387215.1 uncultured archaeon | reverse complement strand
TAAATCTGCAATAAAGCTATCTTCAGTTTCTCCACTTCTGTGAGAAGCGATTATTTTAATGTTGTTTTCCTTTGCAAGTTTTGCTGTTTGCAATGTTTCGGTTATTGTGCCTACTTGATTTGGTTTTAGTATTATTGCATTGCATGAATTGTGCTTTATTGCAAGCTTTAATCTTTCAGCATTTGTTACTACTAAATCATCAGCTACAATTTGAATTTTTAGCTTTTTTAAAGCCTCAGCAAAACCTTCAAAATCATTTTCAGCAAAAGGGTCCTCTATGCTGCTTATTGGAAATTTATTGCATAAAAAGGAGTAATATTCAAGCAAAGATTCTGCATTGTATTCTTTTTCATAAAGGAAGTATTTTCCGTCCTTAAAAAATTCTGTTGCCGCACAATCTAAAGCAAATTTTATTTCTTCAAGGCTATAGTTAGCGTTTTCTATAGCTTTTTGTAAAAATTCAAGCCTTTCTTTGGAATTTTTAAACCAAACAAAGCCTCCTTCATCCGCAAGCAATATAGCTTTGGATCCATATTTTTCTTTTAACATTCTTTCAAGGGTTTGGTAAATCTCAACAGAGGCCTTAAGCCTTTCATAAAAAGTATCAAATCCCAAAGGCATAATCATATGTTCCTGGATGTCATTGCTTAAGCCTGCGTGCTTTCCGCCGTTTATTAAGTTCAGCATCGGTATTGGCATTTTTTTTGGTTTTTCTTTTGCGAGTTTTGCAATGTGCATAAAGGTTGGCATATTTTGCAATTTTGCTGCCAATTTGCAGCAAGCAATAGAAACAGCCAATATTGCATTTGCTCCTAGCTTGGATTTTTGTTTTGTTCCATCTAGGCCAAGCATTATTTTATCAATAGTTTCTTGGTCTGCAGCATTAATACCTATTAACTTTGGAGCAATTATTTTGTTTATGTTGTTTATTGCTTTGCTTACTCCTTTGCCAAGAAATTCTTTGCTGTTATCCCTTAATTCTAAAGCCTCGTTGCTTCCGGTTGAGGCACCACTCGGCACTGACGCTTTTGCAGAAATTTTATTGCTGAAGATTTCTGCTTCTACTGTTGGTATGCCCCTGCTGTCTAAAACCATTCTTCCTTTTATTTTTGTAATAAGCATATTTGCAAAAGGTTGTTTTTGTTTTAAATTTTTTGGAGATGGAGTTTTGTATGCTTAAGGGAGTCCTGAGATTCTTTAGGCGGAGGAAAGTAATAAAAAAGGCAAAAAATAGAGGAAAGGATGTTTGGAAATATAGGTTTGTTGCATTATGCAGAAAAAGTGGTTGTGAGTTTTTATTAAGATTGAAAAGTGATAAGGAAAAAATCAATGCAATAAGAAGGCTTGCTGGTAAAAAATTGGATGGAAAAGTTAAAATGGAGATATTAAAAGCAATGTTGCAGTTTGAACGTGGAGATGTGAGGAAAGAAATTTATAAAGCAATTGGATCCTTGGAGAAGGGGCATGTAATCTTAACTAAGAGATTTAAGAAGGAAGATTATAAAACGAGAATTTGTATTGCTGAAGTTTTATCAAGATTTACGAATAAGCGTGTTGGAAATTTTCTTCTTAAGGTATTGGTAAATGATATTAGTGAATTTGTGAGAGAAGCTGCAGGAAAGTCTTTGAGAAAGATTGCATTCGAGTTAGGAGCCAAAGTTAAATTGGGTAATATTTCTAGAATGTTAAAAAGAGCTGGTTATGCGCAGAGAAGTATTATACTTTATTTATTTGCAATTGGGAAATTAAATGTTGAAGATATTGAAAGCGAGAGATTTAAAACATGGCTTAAGAATCTTGCATCACAAAAGCCTAAAGAGCTCCTTAGGTTATTAACTTAAATTTTTTTATTTTAGCTTAAGTATGGAAAATAGCTTAAAAGAGGCTGAGCCGAAAGTTGAGCTGCTTTATTATACTCCCGAGCCGGAAATAAGCTGCGCTACTGCTGCAAGGTTATGCTATAGTAAAGCTGGAATTTCTGAGTTAAGGAAAAAAATGAGTTTGGAAGA
>CAYLVV010000072.1:0-1783 GCA_964387215.1 uncultured archaeon | reverse complement strand
TATGCTATAGTAAAGCTGGAATTTCTGAGTTAAGGAAAAAAATGAGTTTGGAAGATGCGAGAAAGCTTTTGAGAAAGATAATTTCAATGGGGCATTTTAGCACATTAGAGCATGCGGTTTTTACTTTTGGTATTGAAGGTGTTAGCAGAGCAATGACGCATCAGCTTGTAAGGCATAGAATTGCCAGCTATAATCAGCAGAGCCAGAGATATGTAAAGCTTAATGAGTTCAGCTTTATTGTGCCGAAAACAATAAAAGCAAGAGAGGAACTATACAGAGAGTATTTGGATATTATGCAAAAATGCCATTCTTTTTATAGCAAACTTTTAAATGAGAATATTCCAGCACAAGATGCGAGGTTTGTGTTGCCTAATGCATGCGAGACTAAAATTGTAGTAACTATGAATGCTAGAAGTTTGTATAATTTTTTTGAGAAAAGGTGCTGCAATAGAGCTCAGTGGGAGATACGCGCTATTGCAAATAAAATGTTGGAATTATGCAAGAAAGTTGCCCCAGTGCTTTTTGAGAAAGCAGGACCTAGCTGCATAAGTAAAGGGGTTTGCTACGAAGGAAAAATGAGCTGCGGGATGTGGAAGAAAGTTGGAGCAATTTTAAAGGAGGAGCATTAAAATGGAATTATTCAAAAAGAGTCTTGCGGAAGTTGATTCTCAAATTTTTGAGCTTATAGAAAAGGAAAGGGAAAGGCAGAGAAATTTTTTGCAGTTAATTCCTAGTGAAAGTTTGGCAAGCAAAGCAGTTTTAGAAGCATTAGGAAGTGTTTTGAATAATAAGTATAGCGAGGGTTATCCGGGCAAAAGGTATTACGGAGGAAATGAGTTTATAGATGAAATTGAAAATCTTGCAATAGAGAGGGCAAAAAAGCTGTTTAAAGCGGAGCATGCAAATGTTCAGCCTTATTCTGGCAGCCCTGCAAATATAGAAATTTATTATGCACTATTGCAGCCGAATGATAAGGTTATGAGTTTGAGTTTAGCTCTCGGAGGCCATTTAACTCACGGCCATAAAGTAAATTTTTCTGGAAGAAATTACAACTTTGTTTTTTACTCTTTGGATAAGGAAACGGAAATGCTGAATTATGATCAAATCACTGAGCTGGCTGAAAAAGAGAGGCCAAAAATTTTGTTGAGCGGCTTTACAGCTTATCCTAGAGAGGTTGATTTCAAGAGGTTTGCAAAAATTGCAAAAGATGTTGGTGCATACAGCTTTGCGGATATAAGCCATACTGCTGGATTAATTGCTGCAGAACAGCTTATAAGTCCATTACCTGAGATGGATATTGTTATGACAACAACTCATAAAACTTTATTCGGGCCGAGAGGTGCAATAATACTATGCAAAAAAGAGTTAGCTCAAGCAATAGATAGGGCTGTTTTTCCCGGGATGCAAGGCGGACCACATAACCATGCAATTGCAGCGAAAGCTGTTGCGTTTAAAATTGCAATGAGTGATGAGTTTAAGGATATGGCAAAAAGGATAATAGAAAATGCTAAAGCCTTGGCGGAAGGTTTAATGGATAACGGCATTAGGGTTGTTACAAACGGCACAGATACGCATATGGTGTTGGCTGATGTTAGCAGTATAGGCATTGATGGAGCGATTGCAGAAGAGGCTTTGGACAAAGCTGGAATTACACTTAACAAAAATATGATTCCTTTCGATAAAGGGACGCCTATGAGGCCTAGCGGCATAAGGCTTGGAAGTCCAATAATTACTGCAAGGGGCTTTAGCAAAGATGAGTGTTACGAAATTAGTAAAATGATTG
>CAYLVV010000071.1:0-3902 GCA_964387215.1 uncultured archaeon | reverse complement strand
TATAAATGGTAAAGAAGGAAGATATGGCAAAATTAGCAGCAAAATTAATGAATAAAAGAGAGAATATTAGAAACATCGGCATAGTTGCCCACATTGACCACGGAAAATGCGTGTCAGCAGACTCAAAAATTGCTTTAGCAGATGGAAGGTTTATAAGAGCGGATGAACTTTTCGAGCTTATTTCCAAATCCGGAAAACCGGTAAAGAAGGGCAGAAGTGAGATAATTTACGAATGTAATAACCCCGAGTATAAAACCTTCTCTTTGAATAAAAAATCTTTGTGCATAGAAAAAATTCCGATTTCTCATGCATGGAAGCTAAAAGCGGATAAATTGGTTGAGATCACTTTAAGCACAGGTAGAAAAATTAAAGTTACTCCGGAGCATAAATTCTTAGTTTTAAATCCGGACGGAAATATAATCGAAAAAGAAGCCAGACTTTTAAGCAATAAGGATTTTATTCTCTGCCCCAAAAAGCTGATGCACGAAGCGCTTTCGCTTGAAGAATTAAAATCAATATTTCTGGAGCTGATTGCAGAAGATGAGGGATTTTATGTTATACTTGAAGATGATTTCGGAATTAAATTAAAACAAAAAATAATAAAAGCAGGTTTAAAAGCTATTCATTCCAAAATCAAATCCAAACTCTCGGCAAAATCCTTTTATCACGGAGTTTATAAATGCAGATACAGAATAAAGGATTATTTAAAAATTGCTGAAGAATTTTCAATCAAGCATCCGTACGATAAAATAAAGCTTTTAAATTACAGAAAAACATTAAATAAGGCTGACCATTCTTCAGTTTACATCCAACTTCCGAAAACGCATAAGCAGTTTGCGGAATTTATGTATCTGCTTGGGCTGATTTACGGAGACGGTAGCTCAGGCAGAGAAATCAGAATAACAAACAACAATCCTCACATACAAAACGAAATTAGAAATATTGTAAGGTCAGTATTCGGAAAAGAGATAAAAATCAGGAAATATAAAAATAAAGCCACACGTATTGATTTAACTTTGGGCAAAACCTTTGCAAAGATGCTTTACATAATATTCAGCCTTCCTGAAAAAGCAAAATCCAGGAGTTTGAGCATTCCGCAAATAATATTTAGAATGCATAACGAGCTTATTGCATCCTTCCTGCAGGGCTATTACGACTCCGATGGCAGCGTTGAGCTTAGTAGAAGGGCTGTAAGCATCTCAGCGGTTTCAAAAAGGGTTATTGAAGATATCCATAACCTGCTTTTAATTTTAGGAGTTATTGCAACCTATAACGAAAAAAAGAATTCCCTCTATATCTCAGGCTCAAATCTGGAAAAATTTTCCGAAGTTATTAACTTTAGACATCCTTCAAAAGCTAAAAGATTGGAAAGGCTTCTAAAGAATTCCTGCATGCCGAATAGAAATACGGATTTACTGCCTTTAAGCTCAGAACTTTTAAAGAACCTAAGAATCCGAATAGGAATTTCTCAAAATGCTATTTCCAAATCCTACTTCGCAATAGAAAGAAATCAAATTCCGATATACGCGAATAACCTTGCTGATATTTTAAACAAATTTTACAGCTTTATCGGAAACCCAAAAGTAAAGGATTATGATGCATTCGAGAAACTGCAGCATTTAGAAGGAATGATTGCTGAGTGCTATACTGCAAAAGTTGCTGAAGTAAAGGAAATTAAGTTTAACGGCTATGTTTACGATTTTACAATTCCCAAAAACCACAATTTTATTGCCGAAGGCATGATAATTCACAATACAACGCTTACAGACAATTTAATAGCGGCAGCAGGTTTAATGAGTGAGGAATTAGCTGGAAAAATGCTTGTAATGGATTATGAAGATCAAGAGCAAGAAAGAGGAATTACAATTAATGCCGCAAACATAAGTTTAGCACACAAAATTAATGATGAGGAATATTTGATTAATGTTATTGATACTCCAGGACATGTTGATTTCGGAGGCGATGTTATTAGGGCAATGAGAGCTGTAGATGGTGTAATCCTTGTTGTTGATGCGGTAGAAGGGGTAATGCCCCAAACAGAAACTGTATTAAGACAGGCATTAAGGGAATTTGTAAAGCCCATACTTTTTATAAATAAAGTTGATAGACTGATAAATGAGCTGCAAATTTCTCCAGAGGAGATGCAGCAAAGATTCATTAAAACTATTGCAACAGTAAATGAATTGATTAAGAAAAATGCTCCAGAGCAGTTTGTAAAAGAATGGCAGGTTAATGCTGCTAACGGCTCTGTTGCTTTTGGTTCTGCTGTACAGAATTGGGCAATCTCAGTTCCATTTATGCAAAAAAGTGGAATTAACTTTAAGGATATTTATAACTATTGCAAAGAAGAAAAACAGAAGGAGTTAGCAAAAAAATCTCCATTACATAGTGTAGTTTTGGATATGGTTGTTAAACATTTGCCTAATCCATTAGTAGCGCAAAAATATAGAATTCCTATTATTTGGACAGGCAGCTTAGAAAGTGAAGTTGCAAAGAAAATGTTAGAATGTAGCGATAATGAACCCTTCAGCATGATGGTTACAGATGTGAGAGTTGATCCTTATGCAGGAGATATTGCGACAGGAAGAGTTTTTAGCGGAAAAATTAAGAGAGGAATGAAAGTTAGGCTACTTACAAGTAAAAAGGAAGTTGGTATACAAAAAGTAGGAGTATTCATGGGTCCTGAATTAGTTGAAGTTGAAGAGGTTCCTGCTGGAAATATTGCGGCAATTGTTGGCTGTAAAGATGTTTATGCAGGAGAAACAATTGCTACGGAAGAAATGAAACCGTTTGAGGATTTTATGAGTTCCTTTGAACCAGTTATAACTGTAAGCATTGAGCCTAAGCACCCAAAGGACTTGCCAAAGCTAATAAAGGCTATTTCACAACTTACAAAAGAAGATCCAAACTTAGTCGCAACATTAAATAAGGACACAGGAGAACATTTACTTAGTGGCATGGGCGAGTTGCATTTAGAAGTTAATGAATATAGAATTAGGAATAAATTTGGAATAGATATTGTTGTGAGCAATCCAATTGTTGTATTCCATGAAACTATTTGCAAAGCTTCTCCCACAGTTGAGGCAAAAACACCTAACAAACACAACAAATTCTTTATAAGCGTTAAGCCCATTCCAAAAGAAGTTTTGCAAAAATTAATAGAATCAAAAATTGAGGGAAAAATAAGGCCAAAGGATAAAGAGTTAATAAATAAGTTAGTTGAAATAGGATTTGATAGAGATGATGCTAAGAAAATTTGGTGTGTGCATAACAACAATGTGCTAATAGATAAAACCCGTGGTATAATTGCATTGTTTGAAGTTAAGGAAATGATAATTGACGCATTTAAATCTGCAATGGATGAAGGCCCATTGGCAAAAGAAAAATGTTTTGGCATACAAGTAATATTGCATGATGCTGTGTTGCATGAAGATGCAATCCACAGGGGTCCTGCTCAAGTATTGCCTGCTGTAACTAAAGGTATTTACGCATGTATAATGCAATCTGATCCAGTAATTTATGAGCCAAAGCAAAAGCTAACTATTGTTGTTCCCGAATCTTTTATGGGTGCAGTAACAAAAGAACTTTCTTCCAGAAGAACACAAATTTTAGAGATGCGCCAAGAAGGAGACCAAACAGTAATTATTGGAAAAGCTCCTGTGAAGGAGTTAATAGGTTTTAGCCAAGCAATACGTTCTGCTACACAAGGCAGAGCTATTTGGACTGCAGAATATGCTGGTTATGAGATGTTGCCAAGAGAGATGCAAAGGGAAGTAATAAAGAGTATCCGCTTAAGGAAAGGAATGAGCGAACAACCAAAGCCAGCATCTTTCTTTATGGAATAAAATTTTAAAGAGACGAAAGTTTAATAAAATAATGAAAAATAGAATTTTGGTTTCAAT
>CAYLVV010000070.1:0-3903 GCA_964387215.1 uncultured archaeon | reverse complement strand
TCGACCAATGGTTCTATAAACTGAGCTAAGCTAATGCTTGCTTTAATAAATGCTGCATCAAATTTTATCTTTTCTCCTTCTTGAATAAGCATACTTTCTTTTCCTCTGGTAAAAAGAGCCAATTTTTCAATCTCATAAATATTTGCCTTTAAGGTTTCAGCCTTAAATGCTTTTTCTAATTCAGCAATATTTGCATCTTTTTTATCGGTTATAATACCAATCATTCTGATTCAGCCTTGGGCTTCCACAAATGAGTTACTTCCATACGTTCTTTTATTATCGGCGACAAAATTTCCTTTAAGGCCTTACTTCTTCTTATCACCCTATGCAAGTAACTTTCTAGAGATTTGCTTAGTTCTTTATATGCGGCAACATTTAAATAGAGCAAATTCTGTTTGATTCTCCAATATGCTGCAGTACCTTTTTTTGCAAAAATTAAATAGCCGCGTGCTTTGTCCTGCTGGAAAGACATTGCTTCTTCCATAAGTCTATAGTCTATTAAATATACTCCTCCTTTTTCCACATTTGGATCCATGATTATTAGTTCATTTTTCTCCACACCAACACACAACACATAATGACCAGTTTTGCTTCCAGGGAATATTACTGGTTTTTTAAACCACAAGATAACTAACGCCTGATCAGCCAACCAACTTTTTACTTCCTCTTTCAAATTATAAATCTTTTCATATGGTATTAGTCTTCCAATTACATTTTTTGAAGTTAATTCTTCTACAGCTTTAATTAGATTTTTTGGTAAAGTACCTCCTGGCACTGATGTTTTTGCTTTTTCTGCAATAGTTTCTTGATTAAAGTTGTAGCCAAATAAATTTAACATCATTGATGCTGAGGCTGGTCCGCAAAATGAAGGTTTCTGCGCAACAAAATTTTTTCTTATTTCCTCTAATCCTCTTAATTCAACTCTTGCCCTCTTAACAAAAACAATTTTCCTCAGAATATCTTGGTTAGGGATGAAGGCATTATAGCCTTGTGGTGTTCTAACAACTGTTGAGTGGTTTGTTATAGCAATAACGTCTCCTTCTATATTCCCAACTCTAATATTTTGTCCAACTTTTAAAATATTCTTCTGTATAAACATCGCAGCAAAAAAGTTCATTGCAATATCTTTAAAGGAAAAGAATACTAATGCTGTTGTTAATAGGATTGTAGCATAAATAATACCATGGATAAGAATATCCAAATATGCTAATGTTAATCCTACATAATTTAATGAAGAAGTAAAGACGATTAGATAAAATAAAAATTTCAGAGCTCCAAAACAGCTGTTTATAATGCTTTTTTCAAAACCTAAGGCATAAAGATAATCAGCCATCCCAAGCTTATAAAATAAGCCTGAGAGAATATCAACAAATAAATTTGCAATTATTACTCCTAAAAATACAAGCAAAACAAAGGTTATAATTGGTGGAAATAGGGCTATAATGTTGTTTATTACTGCAGAGGCTGCATTAACTCCAAGGAAGCTTAATGCAACAACAACAGCTAAAATAACAAAAAACCATTCTAAAAGCCTTGCAAAGGATCTTACAGATTTCATATCTTTAAGTTCTAATTTTCTTGCAAAGAAAATTGTTATCCTATTTGAAATTTTTCCAATAATTATGCCACTAATCAAGCTTACTGCCGCAAAAATAATTTGCATATTTATAGTGCTGAAAATATTCTCCAACATCTAAAAGCTAAGGAAACTTAACTTAAAAAATTTTCCTTTAATTTTCTCAAATCCTTAAATATCAATTTTCTGATTTTTGGGAATCTCATTCCTGCTGCTGGATGAAAGGTGACAAAAAATTTTAATTCTCCTTTTTGAAGAAAAGAACCATGAGCATTACTAATTTTTTTATTTTTAAAAAAAGTCTCCAAGGCTACTTGGCCAAGCAAAACTATAAGTTTGGGTTTTAAAATTTCTATTTGCTGAGATAAAAACAATTTGCAGCTTTCTATTTCATCTCTTTTCGGCTTCCTATTTTTGGGCGGCCTACATTTTATAACTGAAGTTATAAAAATATCTTTTCTACTTAAATTTAATTCTTTCAGCATCATATCTAAAAATTTTCCAGCCAAACCACAAAAAGGTTTTCCAAGCAAATCCTCCTTTTTTCCGGGAGCTTCACCAATTAGCATAATTCTTTTTCTAAAATCTCCTTCTCCAAAAACTACTTTGTTGCGTGTTTTCCACAATCTGCATTTTTTACATTTTTCAACTTCTTTCTTAAGCTTATCCAATTTTCTCTTTACTATATTTTTCATTTTTTCAGTCCCAGCAGCTGTTTTAACTCTAAGGCATTCTTTGGAGCATACGCATTATAATCATTATTAAAATATGCATAAACCTCTTTTTGCTTTATTCTTTTTATCTCATTTGCATATCTTTTCAATTCCTCTCTAGAATAATTATAATTGTACCATTCTCTTCCGTGAAATCTAAAATATGCTACCTTCCTATTTGTATAAACAAAATCTGCAGGAATTTTTTGGGTTGCAGAAACAATGCAGAATATTGCATTAAATTTTTTCATTTCTTTAAATACTTCTTTATTCCACCAAGAGGCATGTCTAAACTCAATTACATTCTTAAATTCTGGATTTAATTGTTTTAAAATTTCATCCAATTTTTTTTCATTATAATGTAGAGAGGGAGGGAGTTGAAATAAAATGCAGCCTAAACAATTATTTTCCTTTAGAGGTTTCATTACCGAGTAAAAATTTTTTACTAATTTTTTAGTATTTTTAAATTTCTTAATGTGCGTGATGGCTTTATTTACTTTGACAGTATAAATAAAATTTTTGGGTATTTTTCTCAACCAGCCTTTAACTGTTTTTTCCGTTGGAAAATGATAAAAAGAGGAATTAATTTCCACAGTATTAAATTTTTTACAATAATGTTCAAACCATTCTTTTGGCTGAGATTGTGCAGGATAAAACAAACCGCGCCAATGCCAGTAAAACCAACCACTGCAACCAATGAAATATTCTTTTTTTTGCATTTTCAGAATTAAAATTTTTCAAAATAAAACCTTTTCTATTTCAGTAAAATTTCTTTTTTCCTGCTAAATTTTCCAGATATGATCTCAACTTTTCTATTAAAATATTTCTCTAAAATTTTAATTAATCTCAAATTGGCTTTGCCTTTTTCAGCCTTTTCTTTCAAATAAACTTTATAGCTTTCATTATTTATTTTCAAAATCTTTTCTTCTTTAGCATTAGGAACTACTTTAACTAAAATTTTCATTTTTTCAGCCCTTTTAAAAATTCTTCAGCGCTCTTCAATAATTCTTTCTCTTCATTAAAAGTAATTTGTTTTAATGCTTCTTCATAAGGAAGCCATTTATAACCAATATGCTCATAGCTCAGCTTTACTTTTTCATTACCAATAGCTTCTGCCAAAAAGAAAACAACTTCTTTGAAAATTGTTTTTCCCTCTCTTTTATAAAAATAGGATATTTTGTGTTTAAATTTTGGCATTATTTCTATATTCTCCAAATTGGTTTCTTCCTTTATTTCTCTTATGACTGTTTCCTCTTCTTTTTCATTTTTTTCCTGGTTTCCTTTTGGAAATCCCCAGTGGCCTGCTTCGTAATGCAAAAGCAAATATTCTCTTTTGCCGTTTTTTTCTCTAAATACAACAGCTCCGCAGGACTTTTCATAAGGCATTTTATTCCTCCAATAAATGTTTGTAGGTTTCTACAAATTTCTTAAAGCTTCTATCGTAAGTTTTTTCAACTTCAGGAGGAAAACAGCACGCAGGCAATTCATTTCTGCTTAAATGATAATGCAAACACTCACAACAAATTCCTTTTTTGCTACAGCCTTCATATGTGCATGGACAATTTTGTAAATTGCTTTCTTTTTTGCACTCCATTTTGTCCAACCTCCTTTTTT
>CAYLVV010000069.1:0-4106 GCA_964387215.1 uncultured archaeon | reverse complement strand
ATCAAAAATGCTTCAGCATATTATATAGAAAATTTAAATGCTGAAAAAGTTGAAATTTTAAACTCTAGAATAGTACTAAGTTCTCCTTTAGGAGATAAAAAAACTAGTGACAATTTTATGAACGCAAAACAATACATAAGGATAGAAAATTCCAGCATCGATTTGCAAGGATTTGCTGGAAGAATAAAAGGAAAAAGACATTTTGTTGTATCAGAAGGCGCAAAAGGAAATGAGAACAATGGCTATGATATTTATGTTGAAAACTCTGAATTTTTGGCTGTGCAGGAAGGAAATATAGATTTATTTGGCTGGGGTGTTGAACTGCAGCTTTATGCTGATGGAAACAAAAATCTCTATTTTTCTAATAATAAGATTTATAATGAACATCCCTACGGCACGATAGAAATTATTACTTGTAGTTTGGAAGGAAATAATAATGAAATTTGGGTTGAGGGAAATAGACTTACTCTAAAAACAAATGAGGAAACACACAAAAGCAAATTTATTATGAAAAAAGGCAGCCTTTCATGGCAATATAATTTAGAATGTGGTGCATGTAAAAGAGTAGAGACTTCTGGAAACATTTACAAGTGCTATCTGCCGAGTGGCGTTGAAGTGACTAAAGAAAGTTTGGAAAAAGTATTCATTGATGCAATAAATTATGCTATATTAGAGCTAATAATGGAAGGAAACGAAAACTATATCTTAGGAGATGTAAGCAAAGATAACTTTGGAGGAGAAATCAAAATAATTGCAAAAGATGCTGAGGGGACTTTCAACAAAAAAATAAATGTTGACTCAATAGAGCTTGAAAATTCAGAATTTAATGTTAAAGATGATATCAAACTTGAGGACCACCTATGTATGGTTGATTCTTTGTTAGAGTTTACAGGAGGCCAAAAAACAACATTGGAAATTTCTGAAAATGGTGGAAAAACAACCTGCTTTGGTAATAATGAAAGATATGCAATTTATATAAAAGGGGGAAAAAGAGTGAGATATGCATTGGATGAAAGAGCGGATCCCGATAAAAGCTATTATGCAGATGTAAGCCTTGCAACAATGGATCTAGGAGGCATAATCTCTGCTAAAAGAACAGATTTAGTAATTAATAACAAATCTAAAATACCTATGAAATTGGAGAACACTTGGTTTGTTGGTGCATTTGCTCATAGAGTTGAGAATGGAAGACATTTCTTTAGATCTTATGGAGGAGATTTTACAATATATTCCTGTGAGCTTGAAGCAACAAACTTGCATATTGCTCCATATAAAAAACTAAAGTTTTATGCTGGAACAGCTGATGATGAACAAAAGATTATATTTGAAAAGCTATGGGGCAACCCTGTTTATGAATTTTCAGTAGATCCTAGCTGTATGATTCCTGCAGAGAGAGAGGCAATGGAAACTTTACTTAGTATAAGCGGCTTTATATTAGATAAGCAAACAGGTTTACCTGTAAGTGGTACTTTCAGCTTTGAGGTTATTGATTTAAGCATTAATGAAAGCGGCTGTAAACTCAGCAATATTAGCTTTAGTTCAGGGCTTATTAATTATGTTCTTGGCGCACATGCAGGAGAAAGTTGCATATTAATTCCACAAAAACAACATACAGCAAAGATAACAATAAATGCTGATGGAAAAGTAGATGTGTTTGAAGTAAAATTTAGGAGTTAGTGACCATGGACAAGTTAAAAACTTTTTTCATTATTTTAGTAATTTTGTTTATTCTAAGAGCTGTTGTATATTACATGAGAGATTTAGAGATTGAAAATAAAAAAGAAGCTGCACTAAAAATTGCCTATGAAGATAAAAATATTACAGATAAGGGCATAAATAAATTTTCGCAGATAGAGGTTTATGCTGTTGATGAGAATTTAATGCCCACCGATGAAAAAAGTTCAACATATGGTGTTAAATTTTGTGAAGACAAAAAGGGTTGTTATTTAGCAATTGTTAATCTTGAGGAAGAGAAGGTTATGAAAGTATACAGAGTTTCTGGAGTTGAGATTAAATGAAATTAAAATTTCTATTCACAACAATATTAATTCTTACACTTTTTAGCTTTTCATTAGCGTATGAAATGCAAGAGGGACAAAATTTCAAAGCATATTTATGTATTGGAAAAGGAACTAATGAAAATACAGAAGGAAATAATTTTATTGCAGATTTTGATATTGGTTGTTTAAGTGAGTATTACATTTGTTGGCTTCTTGGCTTTTGTGGGGCTAGGCTCGAAAAAGACATTTGGGGGATTATTAACATCTCTTTAGATAAAAGGGCCATAAGATTAATTCCAGAGGAGCCTGAGACAATAAATCTTAAGATAACAATTAAAAATTTCTCAAATGATAGTGCTAGTGGAAAATTAACATATTATGTTAGAAATTTGTATACTGGTATAAAGGTTGAAGAAAAGGAAATTAACATAAGCTTAAATGCTAATGAAGAAAAAGAAATTACTGATTCCTTTACTATAGAAGAAAATATAAACAATTACGGTGATTATAAAGAAAGGGCTAATTATCAAGTAGTTGCAATTTTGGAAACTATCGCAAATGATGATCCTAGGAATAATAAAGCTGCAATAGATTTTACAGTTTTAGCAAAAGAAAAAGTTGTAAGTGTGGCTGAGATAAACCCTATTGTAATAATTTTAGCTGGATTAATACTTATAAAAATTTTAAATAGAAGATAAAAATTTGGAAATTAGTCCACGTTATTTACTCTTTGATTTTTAGTACTAATTCTAAAATTCCATTTTTAAAAGTCTTTTTGAAATTTTTAGTATCAACTTTTTCTTTTAATTTAATTTCCTTATAAAATTGATTTTCCGCATTAGGAACATCAATTACTACTTTATGGGGCTCTATCTTAAGCTTAATATCCTTTTCCTCTACGCCAGGCAGCTCAGCAGTGATTATAACTTCTTTTTTTGTTTTATTTATTGCTGTTAGTGGCTCTCTGACAGAAAATTCCACTTTTTTGGGAGCTACTGGTTTAATATTGCCAAAACCCTCAACAATAGGATTGCCTTTTTCATCAAATCTAAAAGAGAAACCCATAACTAAAGGTTTTTTTCTAAGCATTTTTCTTTCTTTAAAAGTAGGTTCCTCTAAAAACTCTCTCATTAATTCGTCCATCATTTCTTCCAATTTATCAAAATCAAAAAAGATATCAATTCTCCTTTTCTTTTTGCGCATTTTAAATTTGGCTACTTAAAATTTAAAATAGTTTTCTTTGGAAAGAATCATCCAATATTCTCTGCGTAGTGATCCACTCTGTTCTTGCAAACTTTGGTAATTTTTTATTTTTCTTTACATAATTTTTCAAAAATTTTATTGTGAGCTCATCATGTGTATAACCTGATCCTAAGCAACCATATTCTTTATATTTATCTTCAATTTTTTTTATAGCCTTATCACGAATTACTTTTGCAATAATTGAAGCTGCAGAAACAATTGGAAAAAGTTGATCAGCTTTATGATACGCATAAAGTTC
Organism: uncultured archaeon; assembly: GCA_964387215.1. GTDB lineage: Archaea > Iainarchaeota > Iainarchaeia > Iainarchaeales > CAYLVV01 > CAYLVV01. Next base: position 605 of record CAYLVV010000069.1, on the reverse strand, counting down.
CATTGGAAAAGGCAAATATTTTTTAATTCTCTTTGCAAAATTACCTTGCAAAGGGTCTGGACTATCTAAATAAGCTACAACTGGCTTATATTTTAAATCCTGCAACAAAAAAGCAGCTTTCATAGCTTCTATTTCATTCAAAGATCTTCTAAGCATTAGCTCATTAAGCTCTTTAGCTTCTATTTTAACAAATTTATATTCTTTTAGAATTTTTTTTAATTTTGAAAATAAATCTTCTCTTTTTTTAGGAGAAAGTTCTTTTGAATCTTTAACACCTATCTCAGATAATTTCTGCAAATTATCAATATTAATCGTTGCAACTGCCATTACTAAAGGGCCAATACAACAACCTCTACCTGCTTCATCAATTCCAGCAATTGCTAGCATTAAGAAATTTATAATGGATAATATTTAAACTTTAGGTGTGGTTTTATACAGAAGCTTTCTATTGTAATTTTGCATTTTTGAGATATTTTATGTAAATATTTTTCACTCCTTTGTTGTTTTCCCTTTTCAATATCCTCTTAAATTCAGGAATAAGTTCTTTTTGCATTTTTGGGCTACTTTTTGCAATCTCAGTCAAGGCAAAAGCGGCACTCCATCTT
>CAYLVV010000068.1:0-4171 GCA_964387215.1 uncultured archaeon | reverse complement strand
AGTCATTGGATCAAATTTATGTGTTGAACATGCAACGTAATGCGGAACATTAAATTTCTGTGCAACAATTGAGATTGTGTAAGTACCTATTTTATTTATTACACTTCCATCCTCTATTATTGCATCCGCTCCGGTAATAAAAACATCAACATCATCCATAATTGATGCTACCGCGGAATCAACTATCATTGTTGTTGGAATTTTTGCTTTTATCAAACTCTTTGCAGTTTTTCTTCCTTGCATTAAAGGCCGAGTTTCGGTACAAAAAACTCTTTTTATTAAATTTTTTTTATGCGCTTCCTTTAAAATTGCTTCAACTGTATGAGAATGACAATGAGTTAATACAATACTATCTTTTTCAAATAACCTGCTTCCATATTCAGAAATCTTTTTTAGAGCTAATTCTCTACTTTTTTCATAACCTTCACAGATGCTTACTAAATATTGCCTTAACTTTTCCAAACTTAAATTCCTTTTACTTTCTTTAAGTAGAATTCTTATTGCAGTTCTCATTTCCGGTTCAGTAGGTCTTGAAGAAATAATTAACTTTAAAATTTTATGAAAATTTTGATGAAATTCTTTCAGATTTTTTGATTTATCCTTTTGTAAAAAAAGTTTTGTAGCATCTAATGCTGCTTTCCTAACTTTCGAAGCACCCTGAATTTTCAGACTTTTAATATCTTTAACAATTTTTTTTATTTTTTTGATGATAGTATCCATTTTTAACTCACTATTATTTTTTAAACTTTATATAAGCCTAATTAATATAGATTCTAATATTTAAAAATTTGGGGTGATGGATTTGCAGATTAAGAGTATTGTTGCTAAAGCTATGAGGGAAGCTAAAAAAGAAAAAAAGAAAGCAACTGTTGTGCAAGGAGATGAGGAATTAATTTCTTTATTGGAAAAGAGTAAAGCAAGGATTGCAGTTCTTGGCGTAGGAGGAGCAGGAGGAAATACCGTTAATAGAATCACTGAAATAGGGATTCATGGTGCAGAAACCTTTGCAATTAATACAGATGCTCAAGATTTATTAGCTACTGAGTCTGATAGAAAATTGTTAATTGGTAAACAACTAACAAAAGGCTTGGGAGCAGGTTCTGACCCTAGTATTGGAGAGGCTGCTGCAAGGGAATCCGAAAAGGAATTAGCTTCAGCATTAAAGGGTTATGATTTAGTTTTTATAACTTGTGGCTTAGGAGGCGGCACAGGAACAGGAGCAGCACCTTTTATTGCGCAAATTGCAAAAGAGCTGAAATGCTTAACTGCTGCAATTGTTACTTTGCCATTTACTGTTGAAGGCCGCAGAAGAGTTGAGAATGCATTATATGGCTTAGAAAATTTGCAAGAATCTGCAGACACCATTATAGTAATCCCAAATGATAAAATTTTAGAGATAGCTCCTGATTTACCAATAAATGCAGCATTTAAGGTTGCAGATGAAGTATTGGCAAATGCTGTAAAGGGAATTACAGAAATGATAACTAAGCCAGGATTAATAAATCTTGATTTCGCTGACTTAAAGGCAATATTGAGCAAAGGCGGAGCTGCAATGATTGGTTTAGGAGAGAGCCAATCCGAGCAGGCTTCTGAAGCTAGAGCATTAGAAGCTGTAGAAAATGCATTAACATCACCATTGCTTGATGTGGACATCACTGGCGCAAGTAGAGCATTAATAAATGTAATTGGCGGCACTGATATGACAATAAGAGAAGCTGAGCTAATAGTTGAAGCTGTTGGAAGCAGAATTGCTCCAGATGCACATATAATCTGGGGTGCCATGGTAGATGAAAACCTGCCAAGAAACCAAATCCAGGCAATGGTAGTAGTTGCAGGAGGAAAAATCCCATACGGCAAGAATGCTCGTAAAGAGCTATTAGATTTAGGCATAGAGTTTACAGAGTAATGCCAAACTTAAACTTTTTTAAATTTATATAAGTTAAGTTTGTTAGAGGTAGTTATATGCAACAAATACATGATTTTTTAAATAATGTAAAAAGAATATTCATAATATCAAAAAAACCAACAAAGGAGGAATTTATGGTTATGGCAAAAATAACCGGCTTGGGAATAATATTAATTGGAGTAATAGGTTATATAATAACATTAATATTCCAGTTCATTAGATAATTTAGAGGTGAAAAAATGATTTTTACTGTTAGAACAACCGTTGGCCAAGAAAGTTTAGTAGCGGATATTGTTGCACATAAAGCAAAAAAAGAAAAGTTGGAAATTTATTCCATTACAATTATTCCAGGATTAAAGGGCTATATTTTGCTTGAAGCTGATTCGGAGCTTACAGCAAGACATGCGATACAAGATGTTCCGCATGTAAAAGGTAAAGGTTTGGTTAGCTCTGGCACTATTTCAATGGAAGAATTAACTCCATTACTTGAATCTAAGCCGTTAATGAGTTCTTTAAAAGAGGGATTGATAGTTGAGATTATTGCTGGTCCGTTTAAGGGAGAAAAAGCAAGAATAACTAGAGTTAATCCTACTAAAGAGGAAGTTACTGTTGAGCTTTTGGAAGCTGTAGTAAAAATTCCTGTAACAATAAGTGCTGAGCATGTAGTTATTAAAAAGGAGTGAGTTTTATGGCAGAGGTAAATGCAGTAGTTGAAGCGGGCAAGGCAACCGCAGCACCACCATTAGGACCAATGCTTGGGCCATTAGGAGTTAATATTGGCAAAGTTATAGAGGAGATAAATAAAAAGACAAAACCATTTGAAGGAATGAAAGTTCCTATAAAAATAATCGTAAATGCAGAAACAAAAGAATTTCGTGTTGAGGTTGGCAGCCCTTCTGTTGCAGCGCTTATTAAAAAAGAATTAAATATTAAAAAAGCAGCTTCTAATGTAAAAGAGTCTGTTGGCAACCTAAGTTTGCAGCAGATTAAAAAAATTGCAGAAATGAAGTTTGGAAATATGACTGCCAAAACATTAGAGGCAGCAACATTGGAAGTATTAGGCACATGTAATTCAATGGGCGTTTTTGTAGAAGGTAAAAGAGCAAAAGAGATAATCCAAAAAATCAAATCAGGAGAAATAAAAATAGAATAAAAGCCCCTTTATTATTCTTTATTTTTTTTCTAAAAAATTTTAATTATTCTATTAATTTATTTTTTATTAATTTTAAATTTATTTAATTTTTATTTAATTTATTCTATTTTATTATTCTATTAATTTATTTTAAATCCATTTCTTTTAATTATTCCCTAAATTTTCTATTTTAATTCATTTCCCTTTAATTATTAGTAATTTTTCTAAAAAATTCTCTATTCTCAAAAATTGCTGCATTATTATTCCATAATCTTTTCATCAATTTCTAATTCTTTTTTCAATACTATAGGAAACATTAGTGTTGTTAGTACAGCTGTTGTCACTATTGCGGAATATATGTGTTCTGGAATTAAACCATATGTCAATGCAATTTTAGCAATAACCAATTCAATAGCTCCTCTTGAATTCATCCCCATCCCTAGTAACAATGCCTGTCTAAATGAGAATTCTCTGCTTATTAATGCCCAGATTATAGGTCCTGAAATTTTACCTACAATTGCAATTATTAAAATTATCAGAACCCAAAATAAATTTTCAAATAATGCTGCAATACTAAAAACCATACCAATAGATATAAAGAAAAATGGAATAATTAAGCTATAGGTTATAACTTTAAGATGAGAAAATATTGCATGTTCTATTTTAGCATCTGTGGATATTTTCATCAATATTCCTGCTATAAGAGCTCCTAAAACCGTGCTCAATCCTAAATAATCTGCAGCAACAGAAATTATTAAACAAAATATTATTGCTACACTAAATAATGCACTCTCAGATTTTTCTTTAATTACTAATTCAAAGATTTTGGGAAATAATTTCAACAACAGAAATGAAATAACAACAAAAATTACCAATTTTATTGGAAATAAAATTAGCTCAAGATTTGCTGCTTGGTGTAAAAGTACCAATACTAAAGTTAGAAATAAAGTTCCAAAGAAATCATCTATTGCTGCACTCCCAAGAAGAATTTGTCCTAATCTGCTTACCTCTTTTTTGACATCCATTAGAATTTTTGCATTTGCTCCGGTTGAAGTTATTGACAATGATGCACCAAGAATAAAAGGGGCAAATGGAAATAATTTATGCAATTGCATTATATAGCCTGCCATAGT
>CAYLVV010000067.1:0-4207 GCA_964387215.1 uncultured archaeon | reverse complement strand
TTAAGAATAGGCAGAATATTGTGAGCAAGCCTACAAAAATCCAAATTCCCGGGCTGACCGTATAGAAATATATGCTCAACGGATTTGAACTTCTTGGCAATAACTGCATATCCTCAAGAACTCTAAAGGAGCAGCCGAATATTATATAGCCCAATAAGCTTAACGCAAACTTATAATCTATTTTCCAATTTTTCCTCAGCCATGGAAAAATAAGCTTAAAAGCGACAAAAATTAATATTGCTGCATATGTTATTGTGTTAATGGGATTATATCCGGAATATGTTTCTATCGGCTTAAGAAAGTATTCATATAGCAAATTTACAACATTCTCATAAAACATATTCTATAAAAAAATCTTTTTCTTTTAATCTTTTTGATGAAGAAATCTGAAAAATCTTTGTGCATTGTTGTTCCGAAAAAGAGGGCAGAAGAGATAATAAAACTCCTGGATAAGTTAGGGTTGAGAAAAAAAGAGTTGAAGCCTAAAAAGGAAAATGAATTTGTATTAGTTCCGATCGTCAGCAAAAATGAAGAGATTGAAAGATTGGGATTTAAAGTAAAAAGCGAAGTTTTTGAAGTGCATAAAAAAATTGCCAAAAGTTTAAAAGAAGCCCTAAAAGAAGTTTTGAGTGAGGACGAAATTAAAAATGTAATAAGCTCATATGATGTAATTGGAGATATTGCAATTTTGCAAATACCTAAAATGCTCAAAGAAAAAGAAGGGGTTATTGCTAAAGTTTTACTACAAAACAATCCAAAAATTAAAACTGTTTTAAAAAAAGAAGCTCCAATAGGAGGAATTTTCAGAGTTCCTAAATTAAAATTTTTAGCCGGAGAGAAAAAATTTGAAACTTTGCATAAAGAAAGCGGTTGCATTTTCAAAGTTGATGTTTCAAAAGTATTTTTTACTCCCAGATTACAAAATGAAAGGATGAGAATCGCAAAGTTAATAGGAGAAAATGAAATAATTGCAGCATTATTTGCAGGTGTAGGACCTTTTCCAATTGTATTTGCAAAACATTCTCCGATGAAAAAGGCTTATGCTATCGAAATAAATCCTGCTGCATATAAACTGCTTGTGGAAAATATAAAACTTAATAAAGTAGAAGAAAAAATTAAGCCCATGCTCGGAGATGTAAGGGAGAAAGTAAGCTTGATAAAAGGAAAATGCGATAGGGCAGTTATGCCAATGCCCAAAAGCTCTGAGACTTTCTTCAAAGATGGCTTGAAATGTTTAAAGGATGAAGGCGTAATTCATTTCTACCACTTTGTAGAAAGAGAAAAACCGTTTGAAATTGCAGAAACTCTTAAAAAAATTGCAAAAGAAAATGGTTATAAAATAAAAATTTTATATAAGGCAAAAGTAAGAGAATTTTCACCAAAAATAATTCAAATTGTATTGGATATTTATGCTATGCCAACTTAGGTTTTTTTGCCAGTAATGCACAAATATGGTGCCTGTGCGGCCTGTGATGAATTTCGTATTTTGTATAATATTCACATTTTAAAATATTCCAATCCTTATATCTATCTCTAAGTTCCTTCTTGTTAAAGAAGGAGAAGTTTTTATGTTTAATGCCCTTATCTGTAAAAACTGTTATGAGATTTAATCCGTTGGGTTTAGTAAAAAATTTCATCTTTTCTATAACATTATATGCATCCTCCTTGGAGAATATGTTTAAAACTGCTATGCACAATACAACATCAAATTTTTCGTTTGTATGGAATTTTAGAATATCTTCTGTCACCTTCCTAACAGAACAATTTTCCCTTTCTGCAAGCATTTTTAGTTTTTCAATAGCTGCTTTGGATATGTCCAAAGCCAAAACTTCAAAATTTCTTTTAGCCAAATAAATTGCATTCCTCCCTTCTCCTGCACCAATATCAAGAACTTTGCCAGACTTTATAATTTTCGGAATAAAAGTAACATATTTATTTGGCTTTAAACCCCACAAAAATGTGGACTTTTTATATTCTTCGTTTATTTTCTCGATATCTAATACAAGATCGTTGTACTTTTTTTCATACATGGGATTACTATTAAGTTTAGAAGAATTTTTAAATAAATACTTTAATACTCGGTTATGATTTTAGTATTTTTAGGGCCTCCTGGCAGTGGCAAAGGTACAGTTGCACAGTTCTTGCAGGAAAAATTTGGCTATGTGCAACTTTCAACCGGAGATGTTGTTAGAGAAATTTCTAAGAAAAAAACCGATTTGGGAAGAAAAATTAAAGTTATATTAAAGAAAGGAAGGCTTATTGATGATAAAACAATGAAAAAAATTTTAGAGAATGAGTTAAAGAAAGGTTCTTATAAGCATAAAGTTGTTATTTTAGACGGCTATCCAAGAACATTGAAACAAGCAGAAGATTTGGAAGAGATTATAAAGAAAAATAAACTAAAACTTAAAGCTGTAATTTATTTTGATGTCTCAGATAAAGAAGTTATTAGAAGGCTTTCTTCTCGGTTCATATGTCCAAAGTGTAACAAAATTTACGGTTTGGAAAATCCTCCTAAAAAGGATAAAATTTGCGATAGGTGCAAAGTAGCCTTAATACAGCGTAATGATGATAGGCCAGAGGTTGTAAAAGAAAGGTTGAAAGTATATAAACAGAAAACAGAACCGCTGATAGAGTTTTACAAAGAAAAAGGTTTATTATATGTTCTGGATGCAAATAAAAGTATAGAGCAAACAAGAGAAAACATCATTGCATTACTTGAAAAAATAAAAAGTGAGCAAAATGGAAGAATTTAAAGTTAAAGATATTAGCTTAGCGGAAAAGGGCAAAGGCAGAATTGCGTGGGCTGAAATGCAAATGAAGCCATTAATGTTAATTAGGGAGGAGTTTGAAAAAGAAAAGCCTCTTGCAAATATGCAAATCAGCATGGCTTTGCATGTTACAAAAGAAACCGCTGTATTGGTTAGAACTCTAAAAGCAGCAGGAGCGAAAATTGCTATCACAAGTTGCAATCCATTAAGCACTCAAGATGATGTTGCTGCAGCATTAGCTAAAGAAGGAATAAATGTATTTGCCTGGCGCAATGAGACTGAAGAGGAATATTGGAATAATTTTAATAGAATACTGGATTTTAAACCACAATTAGTGATAGACGATGGAGCAGATTTAATCAGCTTAATACATACAAAAAGAACGGAACTTATAGGCAAAATTATTGGTGGAGCTGAAGAGACAACAACCGGAATAATGAGAATTAAAAATATGGAAAGGGAAAATGTGCTAAAATTTCCTGTAATAGATGTTAATGATGCCGACACAAAAAGATTGTTCGATAATCATTTGGGCACAGCGCAAAGCACTTTTGATGCACTGATGAGGAGCTGCAATATTTTGCTTTGCGGGAAGAAAGTTGTAATTGTTGGTTATGGTTTTTGTGGTTCTGGCTTGGCAAAAAGAGCCAAAGGCTTGGGCGCGGAAGTTATTATTGTTGAGGTAGATCCTATAAAAGCGCTATCTGCATTAATGGAAGGTTATAGAGTTATGACAATGAATGAAGCATCAAAAATAGGAGATATCTTCATTACTGTTACAGGAAATAAAAATGTGATCGATGAGAGACATTTTAAGTTAATGAAAGATGGAGCTATTTTGCTTAATGTCGGCCATTTTGATGTTGAGATTAATGTTAAAAAATTGAGAGAAATTGCCAAAGAAATAAAGAAAATAAATTATTGCGTAGAGGAATTTAAACTTGAAAATAAAAAACTTTATTTGCTTGCGAAAGGCAGATTGGCAAATTTAGCATGTGCAGAAGGGCATCCTAGCGAAGTAATGGCATTAAGCTTTTGCAACCAAGCATTGGCTATGAAATTTTTAGTGGAAAATAAAGAAAAGCTTGAAAATAAGCTCTATGCAATGCCAAAAGAACTCGACAAGAATGTTGCGGAGCTTATGCTTAAGGCAAAAAATGTTGAAATTGAAATTTTGAGTGAAGAACAAAAAGAATATTTGGAAGGTTGGAAATAACTTCAATAATCCTTATTTTTGGCAAAGATTAACTTTTTAATATTAAAAGGGAGCTAATTATTTAGGAGGGGATGTAATGAAATATAGTAAATTTATAGGAATTATGGTTTTACTTTTAAGTTTAAGTTTGGCTCAAACAACTTTGTGCGATAATGAACAATTAGATGCTAACACTTTTATTTGCGAAATTTCAACTCCAAAGGTAATTAATGAAAATAGT
>CAYLVV010000066.1:3667-4215 GCA_964387215.1 uncultured archaeon | reverse complement strand
AATAAAATTGATTCAATTGATGTAGATAATACTGAGGAGTTGGAAAGAGTTACAAAAGAGGTTAGAGAACTTATTATAAAACAGAAAATTGATGAGGAATTAAAAGCAGAAATTTTGAGAGCCTATACAAAATTAAGTGAAAAACAACTGGGCTGGTTGCAAAGCAGTGAAAAAGCATATGTGGCTGTTAGGAGTTCCGCCACAGCCGAGGACCTCCCAGAGGCGTCTTTTGCTGGACAGCAAGAAACATTCCTTAATGTTCACGGAAATGAAGCATTATTAGAGGCTGTTAAAAAATGCTGGGCTTCACTATTTACTGCAAGGGCAACTTTTTATAGAAAAAAACAAGGATTCAAAACTGAGAAAGTTGGTTTGTGTGTAGTTGTGCAAAAGATGGTTGATTCAAAAGTTGCGGGAGTGATGTTTACCGCGGATCCTACTGGAGATACTAGCAAAATCGTTATTGAAGCTGCTTACGGCTTAGGCGAATTGGTTGTTTCTGGAACAATTACACCAGATACATATATTGTGGATAAGGGAACTATGAA
>CAYLVV010000066.1:0-3657 GCA_964387215.1 uncultured archaeon | reverse complement strand
GAAGATTATTAGCAAGAGAATTGCAAGGCAAACATTTATGCGTGTAAGAAGAGGCTCCAAAAATGAAGATGTTGCTGTTAAACCAAAAATGCAAGAAAAACAAAAATTGGCTGATAAATTAATTATTGAACTTGCAAAAATTGGTAAGCAAATTGAAAATCATTATAAAAAGCCGCAGGATATTGAGTGGGCTTTGGAAGATAATACTCTTTATATTGTGCAAAGTAGAAATATAACAACTTTAAAACTTAGAGAAAAAATGGCTTCAAGAGTAGTTGTAAAAACTCCAAATGCTAAAAAGATTTTGGAGGGGTTGCCCGCATCTCCAGGAATCAAAACCGCAGAAGCGGTAGTAATTCCTTCTGTGGAGGAAATTACAAAAGCAAAAGAAGGCACTATTTTAGTCACAAAAATGACTTCCCCAGATTGGGTACCTATAATGAAAAAAGCTGCCGCAATTATTACAGATGAAGGTGGCAGTACGTGCCATGCTGCAATTGTAAGTAGAGAATTGGGAATTCCATGCATAGTAGGTGCTGGAAATGCAACGAAGGTAATAAAAGATGGGCAGCTTATAACAGTTGATGCTTACAGTGGAGTTGCTTATGAAGGCAAGGTTGAAATTATGCCTGTGAAGGAAAAAATAGAAATAATAAAAGAAGAGGAAATTGAGAAATTGGAAAAAGTTTTAGAGGAAAAAGAACCTATTGAAGAAGTAAAAGAGTTTATTGAAGAGAAAATTTTGCACAAAAAACCTACTAAGGAGGAGTTAGAAAAGGAGAAGGAAAAATTATTGGAATTATTAGAAAAGAGGGCTGTTAAAGTAAAAGTAAATGTTGCATTGCCTGAAGCTGCAGAAAGAGCTGCAGCTACCAACGCTGATGGAGTGGGTTTATTAAGAGCAGAGCATATGATTACAGCTGCAGGGGTGCATCCTGCTGAATATTTGCGCAGAGGTCAAAAACAAAAATTAGTAGAAGCTGTAAGAAAAGGCATTAGAAAAGTTGCAGAATTATTTAAGGACAAACCTATTTGGTATAGAACTTTTGATGCTAGGACCGATGAATTTAGACATCTTGAGGGCGGCAAATATGAGCCTAAAGAAGACAATCCAATGTTAGGATGGCATGGCATTAGGAGAAGTTTAGATCAACCAGATTTAATAAAAGCAGAATTTACTGCAATAAAGCAACTTGTGCGAGAGGGACTTAATAATTTGGGAGTGATGCTTCCTTTCCTAATAAATGTTGAAGAGTTAAAAAAGGCAAAAGAATATGCAAGAGCGGTTGGTTTGGAGCCTCACAAGGATGTTGCATTTGGAGTAATGATAGAAACTCCTGCAAGCGTATGGATTATAGATGAGTTAATTAAAGAGGGCATTGATTTTATTTCATTTGGAACTAATGATTTAACACAGCTTACTTTAGGAATTGATAGGAATAATGAAAGAATACAGAAGTTATTTGATGCAAAGCATCCTGCAGTATTAAGGCAAATTAAACATGTAATTGATAGATGCAAAAAGGCTGGAGTAACAACAAGTATTTGTGGCCAGGCAGCATCAGACCCGGAAATGGTTAAAATTTTGGTTAGATATGGTATAGACTCTGTTTCTGCAAATATTGATGCTGTTGAAAAAATAAAAGAAGTTGTGCTGATAGAAGAAAAGAAAATACTTTTGGAGAAATTAAATAAATGAGACTATGCAACTTTCTCAAGCATTAGCAGAAGCATTAAAAGAAGCAAAAGAAAAAATTTCGGAAAGAAAGAAAAGGATAATTGTACAAATTCCAGAAGGTTTAAAGCAGTATACTGTAGAAATTGAAGATAGTTTAAGAGAAGTTGCTGAAGAAATTTTTGTTTGTGTTGATCCTTGTTTTGGAGCTTGCGATTTAGCGGAGGAGAAGGCGAGAAAAATAAATGCAGAGTTGATATTGCACTTTGGCCATAATGAATTTTATAAGCCCTCTATAAAAACAATTTTTATTCCCCTAAAATTTAGCATAAGTGAAAATTTAATTAAAAATCTAATAAAAAGATTGGAAAGTGAGAAATTTTATAATGTGGGCTTGTGTGCTAACGTGCAGTATTTGAATGAAATTGAAAAAGTTGCAAAGGCTTTGGAAAGTAATGCTATAAATGTTTTTGTTGGTAAAAGCAAAAATGGAATTTTGGCTCAAATTTTGGGTTGCGATTTTTCTTCTGCAGAAGCTATTGCTGATGATATACAGATAATTGTTTTTATTGGAGATGGATTATTCCATCCATTAGGAATAATTTTTGCAACTAGAAAAAAAGTAATGCAAGTGGATCCTATAAATGAAAGTATAAAAATTTTAAATTCTGAGAAGGATGCATTTTTGATGCAGAGGTTTGCCGCAATTGAATTTTTCAAAAAGGCTAAAAAAATTGGCATAATGATATCAACAAAAAAAGGGCAGTTTAGGCTGGAAAAAGCATTAGAATTGAAAAGAAAAATTGAAAATAGTGGAAAGGAAGCAATTCTTTTGATAGGAGACTTTCTATTTGCAGAATATTTTACAGGAATAAAAGTTGATTGTTTTGTTAATACTGCATGCCCGAGGATTGCTATTGATGATTATGCTAATTTTAAAGTTCCGATATTAAATACTGCTGAAGTTGAAATAGCATTAGCACAAAGGAAATTAGCACATTATAAATTGTTATAATTTATTCTCTTCAGAAATTATTTTTGTTCCTTTGAACTCTCTACCTAAAAACAAATTTCTCAAATTTTCTAAATCAAAGGCAGAAGTTACATGGCAAGGAATTTTAGATCTTGCAAGGATCAGTGCACAAGGTAAATCCAAAATAACATTTTGTGAAGGGTTTGCAGCTAAAGCTGTACTTTTTGCAATAATTCTAATTAACTCTCTATAATTTAAAGTTTCATATCTTACCGCATCACTATATTCTTTAGGATTTTTATTATATATGCCGTCAACATTGCTCAAATTTACAAAAGTTGCATTTAAAAATTCTGCAATTAATGCCGAAACCGCATCTGTAGTAAAACCGGGCATTAAGCCTCCAAAAACAGGAATTTTATTAATCCCTATTATTTTTTTAGAATCTTTGATATTTGTGCATACCTCGGGATATGCGTTATTTAGAGCTTCTATAAAGAGTTTTGCATTTATGCGTGTGGCCTTAATGCCAATCTCATCTAAAGAAAAATTCGATGCTCCTAATGTTTTAGCAGCTGCAACATAGTCTCTTGCTAATTTTCCACCGCCAACAACAATAACAAATTTTCTTTCATTGGAAAATAATTCATCAAATAAAGAAGCTAATTTTGCAATTAGTACGGTATCAATTTTTTCTTTTACAATTGCACTTCCTCCAACAGAGACAACAAAAATCTTTTCGTTTTCAGCAGAATAAGAAATCTCTTTTTCTGTCTGCGTTTCTTCTTCTTTCTGCTTTTCCATAGTTTCCTCTAATGCCTCAAAAAGCTCAAACATAAAAGAAGAAGGCTTTTTTATTTAAAATCTTTTGCAAGCTAAAGGCTTGCAAAATTTTCAGACCAAAGGTTTGAAATCTTTTGCGAATTGAAAATTTTCCAAATCTGCAAAATAAAGGAAAAGTGAAGAATTCATTTAAAATTATTCTGCAGTTGATTTTTTAATGGAAGAA
>CAYLVV010000065.1:0-4414 GCA_964387215.1 uncultured archaeon | reverse complement strand
TGTCAATTTTTAAATTTAAAATAGAATTAAAAAACTTCTTAGGCTTAAATTAGAAAAAAGGAGGATTTGCAATGAAAGCAGGCAGCATAATTTTGGTCTCATTTACTGCAAAGGAAAAAGATTCAGAAAAAATTTTAGAGGAAACAAAAGATAAGCCTATACCAGTTATAGTTGGTGCTGGAGAATTGCTTAAAGGTTTGGATGAAGCATTAAAAGAGATGAATGTTAATGAAGAAAAGGAGGTTGTATTGCCTCCAGAAAAAGCCTTTGGAGAAAGAAAGGCTGAGCTTATAAGGGTTGTTCCTTTGCAGGAATTTAAGGCAAGAAACTTAAATCCAGTGCCTGGGATGGTTGTTGATATTAACGGTTTAATTGGCAGAGTGCAAAGCGTTTCAGGTGGCAGAGTTAGAGTTGATTTTAACCATGAATTAGCAGGAAAAACATTGGTTTATAAAATTAAAATAGAAAAAGAGTTGGCTGATGCAGCAGAAATATGCAAAGAATTCTTCAAAAAATATTTTTCAACAGATGAAACTCCTGAAATAAACTTTAATAAAGAGGAAAGCAAAATTCAGATAAAGGTAAACAAAAAAGAACTTATGCAGAATTTTGCAGCAAAAGAGATGCTCGCAAGGACCATGCTTAAATATGTGGAACCTATTAAAAAATTAGAATGGATTGAAGAATTTGATGCCTCAAATGTGAAGCTGGAGTAAAGAAAAAATTTTGAATATTTATAGGTTTCAAAAAATTCAATTTCCGTCCCTTGCCTAAAAAGAAGTTTTTTAAATATTTGCTTACAGCAAATTTCAAAGAAAGCTCGTTTTTTGGTGTTGATATGAATTCTAAGATTGTAGAAACAGGGACAACAACAGTTGGTATTGTAGCAAAAGATGCTGTTATTTTAGCTGCAGATAGTAAAGCCTCTATGGCCCATTTAGCCTACGATGAAGAGGCAAAAAAGGTATTTAAAATTACGGATAGAATAGGCATTAGTATTGCTGGCAGTGTTGGAGACGCTCAAAGGCTTATAAGATTTTTAAAAAGCCATGCCAAGCTTTATGAGCTTGAGCATGAATCTAAGATGACTCCTTCCGCAGCTGCAAACCTGATCTCAAATATTTTAAATGCGAATAGATTTTTCCCCTATTTAGTTCAATTTATTTTGGGTGGTGTAAATAAGGAACCAATTCTCTATGATTTGGATCCTGCTGGAGGAATGTTGGAAAGAAAGAAATATGCTGTAACAGGTAGCGGAACTGAATTAGCATTAAGTGTCTTAGATCAAAATTTTAAGCCAAACTTAAGCAAAGATGAGGCTTTAAAGCTAGCAGTAAAAGCAATAAAAGAAGCAAAACGCAGGGACAATTATACAGGTGGATTTTATATTAACGCATTAATAATAACAAAAGAAGGAATTGATGAACTAACAATTAAAGATCTTGAAAAGTACTAAATTTTTTTGGTGCAAAAGCATGGACTATTTCAAAAAGATGAAAGAAGCAGCTTTAGCTATCTTGCCCAAAGAGGCTGAAGTGAGTAGTATTGATTTTGAAGGTCCTGAGATAGCAATATACACAAAAAACCCAAAGATATTTTTTGAAAATGAGGCTTTGGTAGCAAAATTAGCATTTGAGCTTAAAAAGCATATCAATATCCGCACAGACAAAAGCTTACTTTGCGGCTTAGAAGAAGCAAAAGAAAAAATAATGCAACTTGTTCCGGAAGAAGCTGAAATAAAAAAATTATATTTTAATGCTCCGTTTAGCGAGGTTATTATAGAAGCATCAAAGCCAGGTTTGGTAATAGGAAAAAATGGAGAAACTTCAAAGCAAATAATTTTGCAAACCGGTTGGACTCCAAATATTATAAGAGCTCCAACCTCAAAATCAAAAATATTAGCAGGTATAAGGGAATTTTTGCATAAGCACGCAAATGAAAGAAAAAAATTCTTGCATAATGTTGCAAAGCATATCTACAGAGATGTAGAGCTCAAAAAATTATGGGTCAGGTTGCATGCATTAGGTAGCTTTAGAGAAGTTGGCAGAAGTTGTTTACTTTTAGAAACACCAATAAGTAAGGTAATGATTGATTGCGGCATTAATGTTGCAAATCCAGAAGAGGCATATCCTTATTTAGATGCATTAGATTTCAGCCTAAGTGAATTAGATGCTGTAATAATAAGCCATGCGCATCTTGACCATTGCGGAATGTTGCCTTATTTATTTAGAGCTGGTTATAAAGGTCCAGTGTACTGCACAACTCCAACCCGTGATTTAATGGCTTTGCTGCAATTTGATTATATTGATGTTTTAGTTAAAGAGGGAAAGGAGCCTCCTTATAGCGAAAAAGATGTGAAAGAATCTGTAAAGCATTGTATTGTTAGAAACTATAGAGAAGTAACTGATATTACCCCTGATATAAGGCTTACATTACATAACGCTGCTCACATATTAGGTTCAGCTTCAATACATTTGCATATAGGAGAAGGAGCTCACAATATTGTTTATACTGCTGATTTCAAGTATGGCTTTACTAGGTTATTTGATAATGTGGATATGAAATATCCTAGGTTAGAAACATTAATAATAGAGTCAACTTATGGAAGTAAAGAGGACATATTGCCAAGAAGGATTGATGCTGAAGAAAAATTAATTCAAATAATAAGAGAAACTGTGCAAACCGGAGGAAATGTTTTAATCCCTGTTTTCTCAGTAGGAAGAGCTCAAGAGGTTATGTTAGTTTTGGAGAATTATAATAGAAGGGAACCTTTAAATGCAAAAGTATATATTGATGGAATGACTAAAGAAGCCTCTGCAATACATACTGCTTATCCGGAATTTTTAAGAAAAACAGTACAGAGGAGAATTTTGCAAAATGATTCACCTTTCACAGCAGAAATTTTCCACGAAGCAAATTCTACTGATAGAGATAAAATAATTGCTGATGGTTCTGCAATAATATTAGCTTCCAGCGGAATGCTTACCGGCGGCCCTAGTGTAGAATATTTGCATAAAATGGCTTCAAACCCTGATAATACTTTAATCTTTGTTGGTTATCAAGGAGAAGGCAGCTTAGGAAGAAAAATCCAACAAGGCTTAAGAACAATTCCTTATGTTGAGAATGGAAAAACAAAAGCATTAGAAATTAAAATGCGTGTAGAAACAGTAGAAGGATTCTCAGGCCATAGTGATAGAAATGAGCTAACTAACTATGTAAGAAACTTAAAACCCAAACCAAAGAGAATTTTCGTATGTCATGGAAACAAAAATAAATGTATCGAGTTTGCACGTTATATTGGATCAAAATTTAGAATAAATAGTATTGCTCCACAAAATTTAGATGCATTTAGACTTTATTAATTATTCTGCTTCTTTTAGATAAATTGTTTGAGTAGGATATGCAAACTCAATTCCAGCCTTTTCCAACCTTTCCTTAATAGCTAAATTAATTTCATGTTTAACATCAAATATCCTTTCCTTATTCTTAACCTTATAAATAACTTTTATTATTAGTGCTGAATCTCCAAACTCATCAAACCTTACAATAATATCCTCATCAACATCTGGATGTTTTTTTAAAATGTCCTTAATAATTTCAATTGCTTTCTTTAATTTAGCCAAAGTGGTTTCGTAAACTATACCAATATCCATTACAAACCTTCTTGCATTTTCACTAGTAACATTAGTTATTATTGCTCTGTAGATTTGGCTGTTAGGCACTAAAATAGTCCTCCCATCTAAGTTCCTAAGCTTGGTATGCCTTAGCTCGATTGCTTCAACTTTTGCATAAATATCTTCTCCGCATAGTTTGCATTTTATCCAATCCCCAATCCTAAAAGGCCTATCCATAAATACCATTACCCCGCCTAAAATATCAGAAATAATTTCCTTTCCAGCTAAAGCAACAGCCAAACCACCTACACCTAAACTTGCAATAAGCACGGAAACATCATAACCCCATTTTTGCAGAACAATTACTAATGTTAATGTAATAATGCCGAAATGAACAACATTTTTTAATAAGCTTATAAGCTGCTCATCTAATTGCAAAAGTTCCGTAGTTACTTTTTTCTTAACTAAATAAACATCAATTAATTGAAATAAAAACTCGTGCAAAAACCAGGCAACTATTATAATAAAAACGCTGGCAACAACATTATTTGCTAAATTATTTATGAAGACATTTTCAATATTAAGCTGCTTATATGCTAAATAAACACCAATTAAAAAGATAACAAAAAATATCGGCTTCTCAATAGTGCCAATGATAATATCGTCAAACTCTGTTTTTGTTTTTGCTGCAATCTTCTTCATTTTTCCTTTTGTAATTCCAGCAATAAACTTTGCTAATATAAATGAAATAATTAATGTAATTATTGCAAATGTTATGTGCATAATTTCTAAGCCCAAAA
>CAYLVV010000064.1:0-4473 GCA_964387215.1 uncultured archaeon | reverse complement strand
AAGAAAAAACCTTGAAAGAAAAGAAATAAAAGAAGTAAAATCTGTTTGAAATAATAGAAAAGGCTTGGGAAAAAGTATTTATTAAACTTTACTAAAAATGAAAACAGCATCAAACTCTTACCTCAACTTTTTTAAAATAAGGTTTAACAAGTTCTGCAAATTTATATAATTTCTCTTCAGGATATGGGAATATTTTGAGGAATTTTTCATCAATCATTGCATGCTCATTATTATATTGTTGTAAAATATAAAGTTTTGAGCCTTTAAGCCATTCGCCGATGTTCTTTGCAATAGCCTCGTTATAAAATGTGGGCACTACTGTTGTGCGGAACTCATAAGCAATATTTGAATTTCTTATTATGTTTATTGTTTGTTCAATTATTTGAATGGGGAAATTAACGCCGATTGCAGCATTATAATGTTCCTTATCGCTTTTAATATCCATTGCAATATAATCAACTAATTTATTTTCAAGAAGATGTTTTACCATTTCCGGATTTGAGCCGTTTGTGTCAAGCTTTACCTCTAAGCCTAAAGCTTTAACCTTCTCAATAAAAGGAATTAATTCCTTATGCAATGTTGGCTCGCCGCCTGTTATGCAAATACCATCCAGCCAATTTTTTCTTTCTTTTAAAAAATCCAAAATTTCTTCTTCAGGAATTGTTGGAAGTTTCTCATGCCTTAGCACTAATTCCGGATTATGGCAGAACGGACACCTAAAATTACATTTTCCAGTAAAAATAGTTGCAGCAAGTTTCCCTGGAAAGTCTATCATTGTAGTTTTTTGTACTCCTTTTATATAGAGGCTCATTTTATCAACTCTAAAATTTCATCTTTGGAAGGTATTTTTCCGTGCCAGCTTTTAAGCTCTCTCCCAGCGTCATCAACCAAAACAAAGGAAGGTGTTGAAAGAATATCATAAAAAGTTGCTTCAGCTAAGCCCTCTGGAGTATCTGCATTATGGAATTCTACTTTTAAGTAGCTTTCTATTTCTTTCGCAAATTTTTTTGCCTGCGGGCAGTTTGCACAATTTTCTTTCCAAAATAGTTTAAGTATTGGCACCATATCACCTTTATTTATTCTTCCCAAGCAAATTGCTTTGGAATTTTATAATTGCCTTTTTGTCTATCTTTAAGCTCTGCTTTTTTACCAGCATTCCATTGGTTTATTTGGGTAAAATAACCAACAACACGGCTCATCCCATAAACATTTTTGCTTCCGCAATAAGGGCAAAATGCCTCCTTCTCTTCCTCACTTTCTTTTTTATCATTATGCTCTTTTGCAATTGTTTTAGTTATTGCTTTTTCCATATTCTCACCTCCCTTCATTTAACGCCTTTATTAATGCTTCCCTTCTAGCCTTAGAAAATCTTTTATAGCCGCGGCTTATTCTGCCGCAGTCTCTGCAAATAGTAAATTCAGGGCTTATTGTAATTTGTGCTGAATTAGTATTCTTCCATGTTTTTTCAACAAGCTTAAATACTGCTCTAGGATCTGGTTTTTGTTCGCCTAAGAAAACATGTGTTATTGCACCGCTTTCAATAAGTGTATTAAATCTTCCCTGCTTTTCAATCCTTTCTATAATATCAATAGGAGCGTCAGCGGCAAAATGGCAGCTGTTAGTATAGTAAACCTCCCTTTTTGCAATATCTCCTTTTACTATTTTTGCCGCTTCCGGAAATCTTTGCAAATCAACTCTTGCAAGCCTATAAGAAGCACTTTCAGCAGGACTTTCTTCTAAGCTAAAATGTAAGCCATATTCCTTTTCATATTGTTTAATTCGCAAATACATTGCACTTATAATTTTCAATCCTAATTTATAGGCTTCATTGCTTTCATGCAATTCTTGGCCAATTAAAAATTTAACACATTCATTTAAGCCTAATAAACCAACTATATAAGTTGCTTTATCTAATTCCAGATATGGCCTGCCGTCTTTTGCGATTTTGCCTAATTGCCATAATGGCATTCCTGGCTTAAGCAACTTAGCAATAAAGTCTTTCTTTTGCAAATGTGCTTTAAGGACTAAATCTAGAGCATTATTTATCTCTTTTAATGTTTTGTCAATATCTCCTTTTGCTCTGTATGCTGCTTGTGGAAGATTTACTGTTACGTTTTGAAATCCGCAAAATCTTATACTCTCTGGATATTTGAGCATATAATTTTGTTTTATTTTATATCGTAATCTACAGCACATACTTAATGTGCATTCTTCTCTATCAAAAACAAAATAAGGGGCTCCATTTTCTGAAGCAATTAAACATGCATAATCTAACAATTCTCTTTGCTTAGGGTCATCAAAGCATTGCTGGTTAATATGCAGATCGCATTTTGGAAATGGAAAAACCTGCCCTCGAGAATCTCCAGCACGCCAAACATCTAACATTGCTTTTGCAACTCTTTGGGCTTCCTCCTCAAAATCACCATAAGTAAGGATTCTTCCGTTCGTAGGCTGAATGACATTTCCTTCTTCATCTCTCGGAACTTCATTAATATATTCTATTACACCATTTGGCTTTTCAAGCATATACTTTCCTTTGCTGCCGATAGCAGGAATATCCTTCATATAATCCGGTACTCCCAAATGAACATTTAAGTCTATAAAGAGGGTGTTATGGAAAAACAATAAGCCGGTGCCTCCCAAAAAGGACTCAGTTCCGGGAACTGAAATATCATAAACATAACCATCGTAATCATAAGTTTCGATCCTCAAAATTCTAGCAAAGCCAATATCTGCATTTAATAGCATTTTTGCCTTTTCAACAAGCTCTGTAGAAAGCTTTGATCTAGTGATGTCTTCCTGTAAATTAATTGCTCTTTTTCTCAGTCCTTTTCTGCCATAAAATTCTCTCGAAAGTTTGTGATCTATTATTCTATACTCATCCAAAACTTCTCTGAGTTCAAACAAATCCTTCCAAGAATTTGGATAGGATCTAAAAAATATTGATAGCTGCTTGTGTTGCATTGCCAAAAGCATTGCTATTCCACTTATTACATCTTTAGAAGTATTTGCAATTGCATAACTCTTTCTGCTCTTAAGCCCGTCGCCCCTCCAAAAGGCATTTAAAAATTCGTTCTGCATTTCTTTGGGCAGATTGTAAATAAAGAATGGAAGCTTCTTCATGCCACTTTCTTCACATAAATCAGAGATTAGTTTTGCTAGAATGCCCTGAATTACAAGGGAATAAATGCCTTTGCTTTTGTGTATTCTGTAATATTTATATCCTAAAAATTTTAAGCATGCTATTGCATCTTCTATTAATGGCTTTTCTTTGTTTGAGATGGCAATGAAGGTTTTTCTTTTTTCATTATTATGGCCTTCGCTGCAGTAATATCCCAAAAGTCTTACAAGTTCTTTTGTTATTGGGATGTTTGCACTTATTGTTGCCTGGCTGTCGCCCTTATAGATAAGCCTTACATTTTCATCAACGCCAACAATTTCTACGTAGAATTTTAGCGGTATTTTTTTGTAACGTAACCAATTAGTTCTTACGCGCTCAACCGGAATTTTATATTCCTCAGAAAATTTCTTTAGATAGTACTTACCATATTTTCTCTTTAACTCTTTTTTGAATTTTTCTTCAGCATCAAAGACTCTTATTTCATTCCCCGCTTCTTCTCTATTTAAATAGAAACTCGCAATACTAAATGTGCCCATTGTTGGTAGGTTAAAGTTAATTTTAGATGCCGAAATTATATAATCCCCTTCTTTGAGTTTTGATGCTTCTCTAGCCACAAAGGAATTTCCATCCCAAATAAAAACAGAATGGCTTCCGGTTATGCCATCAATTACACCTTTGTTTGTTATTATTTTGTATATTTTTCCTTTAAAGGGTATTTTAGCAAAAGTTGTTATTTGAATTAGTTCTATTTGGCCATTATCGTTAAAAGAAATTGCCCTTAGGCCATTTGGATTATTTTTGGTTAATACTGTTCCGTCTGGCAGATACTCAATTGCATTTTCCTTAATCATTTTATCAACCAGCTTTCCTATTTCTACAAGTCTGAGCATACCGTTTTCTTCAATCCAAATTTTTTCGTTATAAGTTAGGCTTTGGCCGCCGCGGCTAAATGCGTTTTGGCTGCAGGAGAAAATAAGGTATTGCATTTGCTGTAATAATTCTTTATCACTCAAACTTTTAGTTAAAGGTGCATAGAATATATTTGCAAAACCTAAGCCTAAGGCACCAGCATAATATGCCTGCATTGAAGCTAAAAATGTATTTATGTGTCCTGTTAAAGTCATTGCATGTTTGGCTGGAGAAGAAGTAGTAGTTAAATTTAGCAATTCTAAACCATACTTTTTAATGTATTCAATAGAATGGCTACTACAATAAACCCTAACAGGATATCCCAAATCATGAATATGTATTGCTGCATTAAGATGCGCATCAGCAACATCTTTACTAAAGATATTCTGCAAAGCGTATTGCTTAAGTACTTTCTCAGCAATAGCCAAATTAACTGCTTCAGG
>CAYLVV010000063.1:0-4567 GCA_964387215.1 uncultured archaeon | reverse complement strand
ACATAAAACTATACACAATGCCAATTTTTCATCAACTTTCCACGGCTTACTTTCATTAATGCTAAATATTTTTCCGATTTGGAAGAGTTTTTGCGGCATTGCCGCATTTTTATTTTTACTTAAGAACTCCAACATTTGAGGAATTAAACTTTTTCTAAAAACCTCCATGCTTCTTGTTATAGGATTTGCAAGTTCAACAAACTCTTCATTCTCCAAAAGCATCTTTTCAGCCTGAATTTCTTTAGAGCTCAAAGTATAATTTAAAACTTCTTGTAGGCCAAGACCGATACAAACCTTCCTGCACAATTCTATCAACTTGGTTAATGCTAACTTTTTACCAATTGTTGCAGTTTTAGGCCATCTTGCTTCAATTTTATTATACCCATAACTAATAAGCATATCCTCAATAATATCAACTTGATGCAAAATATCAGTCCTATAATCAGCATACTTGACAATTGCTTTATTTCCCTTTATTTTAAACTCAAAACAATTTCTGCTTAATAATTCTTCCAATTCTTTATTGCTTAATTCTAATCCGAAAATCTCCTTTGCATAATTTAAATCAATTTCTATTTCTTCAGTTCCGAATTTTGGAGTTATGATGCTTTTATCTGCATAATTTATTTTTACTGCCTCAATTTTTGCACCTCTATCTGCTAATGCCATGCACATTATCTTTAATGCAGTTTCTATCAACCTTAAATCAAATCCCGTGACTTCAATAAATACATTTTTTGTTTTTTCATTTAGCTTTCCAGTATGCTCCGAATTAATTATAGGAGGCATTGACGCAACTGCATTATTTGCATCAATTACTATAGGAAATCTTTCAGCATCTTTAAGCAAAAAAGCATATTCTTTTCCTTTAGGATGTAATTCTAAAATCTCTTTTGGACTTAACTCCTCAGTAAAATCTAATGGCACAAATTTAATTTCCTCATTCTTAAATGCTTTATAATAAATTGGCGGCTTCATTTTATCAAAATCATATAAGCCGATAGCAGCCTCCTTTCTTTTCCTCCCAAAAGTATTTGCAATCTTTTCCTGAAGCTGTATTAATTGAGAAAGAACCTCTTCATTAATTTTAACATTTTTTGCAACTGCGGCAACAATTCTTGGCCTTATATTTTTTACGCTTTTATCCACAAAAATTTCAATAGCCGCTTTGTTAACTTCATATTTTGGAATCCCCTTTTTAATGCCTAACTTTCTTTTAAGCTCTCTTGCAATTCCTTCTGCGGAAAATAAATCAGGCCTGTTTGCCTCTTTCAAATCAAGAACTATTTTATCATCCTCATAAAGATCAATTTCTCCTTTAACCAGCATTAATATTTCCTCTAAAGCATCTTTATTATTAGGTAATTTTTTTCCTATTAGCTTTTCTAAATCTTTTTTGCTTAACTCCAATGTTGGCATTTAATTTTCACCTCATACTAATATTCCTTAACCATTCTAGATTCTGACTAAATAATTCTCTAATATCTTTAATTCCTAGTTTGAACATCGCTAGCCTATCAATGCCCATACCCCAGGCTAACACTTTTTGTTTAATTCCTAAATTTTCTGTAATTTCCGGCCTGAATATTCCTGCGCCAGCAAATTCCACCCAACCTAACTTAGGATGTTTAGCTGATAACTGCACAGAAGGTTCAGTAAAAGGATAGTAATCTGGATAAAACTTTACCTTTTTAGCATTTGCAATTTCCAGTGCAAATTGCTTTAATATACCCAATAATTCTCTAAAACTTAAATTTTCATCAACAACAATGCCATCAAGCTGCACAAATTCAATGCTATGCGTTGCATCTATTACATCAGGCCTATAGGTTCTTGACATCGCGAAATATTTTCCAGGAATTTCTAGCTTTAATAATTTCATCGCTGTGTATGCTGTAGTGTGTGCAGCAGGCATTAATCTTTTTGCAATCTCTTCATTCCATTTGTAGCCCCAGCCTTTAGATTTTGTTATGCCTCCGTTTTCATGCGCAGCTCTTATTGCATCAACTATTTTTTTATTTGGTAATATTCCCTTTTCCGGTTTCTTTAGCCTAAAAGTTTCTGTCCATGCTCTTGCAGGATGGTTTTGCGGCTGAAATAGAATATCAAAATTAAAAAATTCAGGAATTATTGTCGGCGTTTCTAATTCCTCAAAACCCATTGCAATTAGCCTTTCTCTAGTCTCATTTAAAAATTCCACATAGGGGTGAAATTTTCCTTTTATTAAAGGCGGCGTTGGCTCATGGATATTAAAAGGTTTAAATTTTGCTTTTTTCCATAAACCTTCTTTAATAATTTTACTATTAAGCACAACAATTTCCTCTTTTATCTCAATTTTAGGCTTTATTTTTTTACCCTCTTCACTTATTCTTGCAAAGATAATTTTTTGTTTTTCTTTTGTAATTAAACCTCGTTGCATTAACTCCTTTAGCAATTTTTCATCAAGTTTGCTTTCACCTCTTTCATAAACCTCTTTCAAAATTTTTTCTTTAGTAATAATTTCCTCCTTACCTTCCTCCAATCCTGTAAATTCAATTATTGTTTTGTTATTTTCTTTTTTAATAGAAATCCAAGCCATCTTTTTTGCAATACCCAAAGCTTTGTTGAATTCCTTTCCTAAGTTAGTTTCCTTCTGCAACTCCTCAATACTTGATTTTTTTAACCTCTTTATCTTCTCCAATAAAATTTTTTCAGCTAAGCCCCTTTCTAATGCTTCTTTTCCTTCATCTGTAAGCGAAAATATCTCTTTTTCAGTAATTTTAATTTGCGCAAAACCTTTTTCCTCAAGCCATGCAATACTTCTTCTTACAGCATCAATATTCAGCTTTGCTTTTTTTGCAATTTCTTCTAAACTTAAAAATTTATCCTCTAATGCAATCAAAGTTTTCTTCTCAGCTGAAGTTAAACTTTCTATTAATTCCTCTTTTGGCATAACCAAATAAGTAAGGCTATTTTTAAATTTTTATGCAAGTTTAAGCTTTTTTGATACTTTTTTAATTTGATTTTTACTTCTTTTTGTTATGCTTTATCTACTCGATGCTAGTGCAATAATAAATAACCCCTCTTTTATTTTCAGCCCCAATAAAAAATATTTAACTACTCCTGAAGTTATGAATGAATTTAAGGATTTTAGAAGCAGAAATTTAGCTGAGAATGCACTTAAAAATCAAATTCTGAAATTGAAAGAACCAGATAAAAAATTTATTTCAAAAGTTGAAAAAAAACTTAAAGAAATGAATATGCATTTAAGTGCTGAAGATGTTTCTCTACTTGCATTGGCTGAAGAACTCAAAAGTAAAAAAATGAAATTTATTCTAATAACTGATGATTTCAGTATGCAGAATTACTGCAAATTAAATAAAATAAAATTTGAATTCTCCGCAATGGGAAAAATTAAAAAGGCAATAAAAAAATTTTAATGTTCCGATGTCTCGGAAAGCTCGGAATATTTTAAGATAAAGTTTTCTATTTTCTCCACAACCAATTTTCTCTTCCAATATAAAATTAAAGCTAATGCTATAAATATTGCAACTATTATTTGATAAATTTTATTTTCTATGAATTCTTTTGCAATTTGTTCAATGCCAACCGGCGGTGCAATAGGCTTATCAAAATAATAGTATAAATTTAGGTTGCTTACTTTTATATTCTGGAGAATAATTTTATTCCCCTCTAACCTTATCCCTTCTTGAATTTCTTCAGTTTTGATATACGCGCCCTTTGGGATCTCAATATATATTATTGTATTCTCTGGAATCTCCAATGTTGAGCCCTTTAAAAAGCTTTGAAAATTACTTTCTAAAATTTTCCATCTTATGCTTCTAGTTTCTTCCTTATCCTTAACAGCAAAAACATTATCAGTTGTATAATTTATTACTAAAATTTTATTTTCCTCATCATATCTAACTTCAACATCTCTTGCAGATAACCAATTAGCAAATTTTGTTTTTATAAATTCGTAACTCATCCACCATCTTAGTAAACTTCTCCCATTATTTTCAACATCTTGCATAAACTTTTCTCTCTCTACAGCGGAGATATTTAAATAAAATGTTTCTGTAAATTTTGCCATTCCTTTCTCATCCAAATCAATAAAAATTTCATGTGCTACTAAACTTACAGCCAAACTTTCCCTAAGTAAAATGATAATAAGAAATATGCCTACTAAATAAAGTAAAAAGCTCTTTATGTCCATCATCTCATATATGTATAAAGTTAATTAAATTCTTTTCTTTTTCTCGTTTTGTGAACTCTTTGCTGTAATAGGAGGGATATGCTAGAGAACCGTAAATTAATAATTAATTTCTTACTATTATTTATAGTGGTAGAAATGCTTAGATTTGAATTTCATATTCCTCGTGTTTGTACGAAAAAGTTTAAGACGGAAGATAAATTGAAAGGTGGAGAAAATGACAGAACTAATGTTAATGGATAGAGTTCAATTTATATATGAGCTAGCTTTAGCACAGTTAGAATTAGAAGGATTAGGAGCTAAGTTTGATGTTACAAATAGCTTAAGAAAATTTATTCTTAAAGAAGGTGATGAAGAATTATTAAGAAGAAGAGT
>CAYLVV010000062.1:0-4679 GCA_964387215.1 uncultured archaeon | reverse complement strand
AACATCAGCGATCATTGCAAGGATTTTTGGGCCTTCCTCAAGCTGAATTATACCTACACAATAAGGAGCATAAGCGGAAAATTCTTCCGTTGGAGAGTAGATCTTTGTAAAGCTGAGCAATTTTCCGTAAGGCTTAAGCTTATATTCCTCCAATTCTTTACTTCCGCATTTTTCGCATATCTCAACCTTCGGATAATGCACATTTCCGCATTTTTTACATTTATTGCCTATAAGCCTGTATCTTTCCGCATAGCGCCTCCATCTTAACGGCACCGAGCTTCTGAACATTATAACAACCTCCTGGCATAAATATGCACAGCTGCTGTTCCTCCAGAGCCTCCAACATTATGGCTTAATGCAAATTCTGCATTCTCAACCTGGCAGTAAGCCTCATTTCTAAGCTGTTTTGTTAGTTCCACTGCTTGCTTTATGCCAGTAGCACCAACAGCATGTCCGAATGCTTTTAGGCCTCCGGAAGGATTTATTGGAATAGAAGCATCATAATATGTTTGTTCCTCTTCAATTAGCTTTGAGGCTTTGCCTCTTTCAGCAATGCCCAAATCCTCCATTGCAATCAATTCAGCAATAGTAAAACAATCAT
This sequence comes from uncultured archaeon, assembly GCA_964387215.1. Taxonomy (GTDB): domain Archaea; phylum Iainarchaeota; class Iainarchaeia; order Iainarchaeales; family CAYLVV01; genus CAYLVV01. Next base: position 4,078 of record CAYLVV010000062.1, on the reverse strand, counting down.
GCACTTCAAAAACATTAATATCTTTTATGCTTATTCCTGCCTGGTTTAATGCATCTTTTGCTGCTAGCCTTGTTGCCTTTAAGCTTGTTAGGCTTTCCCTTTCAGCCAAGGCAAGAGTATCAGTAGCTACTGCTGAAGCAACCACATAAACAGGACTATCGCAGAATTTTTTTGCAAGCTCCGGTTTGCACAAAACCAATGCTGCAGCCCCATCGCTTATCGGAGAACAATCAAAAAGTCTTAAAGGATATGCAACAATGCTTGCATTATTTGCCTGCTGCAATGTAATTTCTCTGGGAAATTGCGCAAACGGATTTTTTGAAGCATGTTTATGGTTTTTTACAGCTATTTTTGAGAGTATCTCTCTAAATTTTTCTTCTGCAATAGAAAATTCATGCATATATGCATTTGCCATTAGTGCATATAATGCCGGAAAGGTTGCTCCGTGGAATTCCTCCCATTCTTCATTGCCAGCACCCATTAAAGCAGTTGTAACTTTTGCAGTATCAACATCAGTCATTTTTTCTACACCCGAAACTAAAACAATATCCTTATGCCTTAATGCATTAATTGCTGCATTTATTGCAACTCCTCCTGAAGCACAGGCAGCCTCAACCCTATAACTGGGAACATTAATTCCTAAGATTTGTGATGCTATGCTGCCCAAATGCAGTTGGCCGCTTAAGCTATCTGCACACATATTTGCAACATAAATTTGCTGAATATCTTTTTCGCTTATGCCAGAATCCTCTAAAGCTTTAAGCTGAGCTTCTGCAAGTAATTCCTTTATTCCTTTATTCCAATGTTCTCCGAATTTTGTTATTCCTACGCCGATTATTGCTGCTAAGGCTTTCATTAATGGATCATCTCCATATGCTGCAAATATTCCGCATAGCTCAAATAAATTTTATTTTCATTTAAGTACTGCAATGCTTTTGCTGTTTTGCTTTGCACTTCTTTAAGCAGAGGAGTTGTTTTTATTATAAATGCATCACTTCCAGCACCGCTACCGTAACTCACAGCAAGGATTAACTCATTTTCTGCAGCAATATCAAGCACTGCATTTAATGAAAGAGGAATATTTCCGGAATATGTATTTCCGAGTTTTGGAACTATAAAGCCAGGCTTAATTTGTTCTTCCTTAAAGCCAAGTTTTTTTGCAACCCTTAAAGGAAACTTTCCGTTAGGCTGATGGAAAATAACATAATTAAAATCTTCAGGTTTATAGCCATATTTTTCCATAATCATTTTTGCTGCTGTTGCAACATGTTTAAAATATGCAGGTTCTCCTGTAAACCTTCCTGCATGTTTTGGTGTAAGCTGCGTACTTCTTCTCCAAAAATCGGGCGTATCTGTTGAGAAAGATAATGTATGCAGAATTTCAGCAACAAATTCATTCCTTTTTGTTCCTATTATAAATGCTCCGCCTCCTGCAGCTGCGGAATATTCCAAAGCATCGCCTTTTGCTGCTTGAGAAGTATCTACGCCAATAGCCAAAGCATATTCCGCAATATTGCTCAAACACAAACCCATTGCCATTTGCAATGATGCTGTTCCGGCCTTACATGCAAATTCAGTATCCGCAGCAGTATAGTTATTGCTTAAACCCAATGCTTCAGCAACTATTGTTGCGGTTGGTTTAACAGCATAAGGATGGGACTCCGAGCCTACATAAACAGCTGAGATTTTTTTATGCAATTCCGCAACATGCTCCGCTCTTTTTAAAGCATTTTTCGCAGCCTCCACAGCTATAGTTGCTGAATCCTCATCCTTAGCAGGAACAGATTTTTCTTCCAGCATTAAACCTCTCTTTATTTCCTCAGCATTTTTCCCATAGTGCTTAGCGATCTCTTCAACTTTAATTCTGTAACGCGGAATATAACAACCATAGCTTATAATGCCAGCATTTTGCATAAGGAAAATTTGCAATAGGAAAGTTTAAGAAAGGTTTTATTCGTTGATTGTTGGAAGAAACATGTCTTTGCAAATTTGCTAGAAAGCTATTTATTAAGCTAAAAGCAAGTGTTCTTATGCAGATTAACATTTCTCCCGGAAAAAAGATTGGTGAAGTTGCTTTTGGAAAAGAAAAACTCATTCTTAGAGCTATTAGGCTTAAAGATGCAGAAGGTTGTATGAAATTTTTTAATAAGATTATTAAAGAAGGGGCTAGAGTTTTGCTTGTTGAAAGAGTGGATTTGGAAGCTGAAAAAAGATGGGTAAAAAGTAAGGTTGAAGCATTAAAAAGGAAAAGAGCTTTAACTTTGGTTTTGGAAAACAGTAATGGAGAAATATGCGGAATTTTTGAATTGAGGAAAAGAACTATGCTGAAAAGCAAAGTTGATCATGTTGCGGAATTTGCTGTAAGCGTAGATGCAAAATACAGAGGCAAAGGTTTGGCTACTAAAGTTGCAAAAATACTATTTAAACTCGGAAAGAAATTTTTGAAGTTAAAATTAATAAGATCTTCTTATGCAGAGAGAAATATTGCATCAGCAAAGCTGCACAAAAAATTGGGATTTAAAATTACAGGAAGAATTCCAAAAGGGATTAAAGTAGGAAGAAAGTATGAGGATGAGGTTTTGGTTGTGAAGGAGTTAGAGTAGTTAGTATTATTAAAGAGTTAATTGATTTGAACTATAATGAGAAATAAAATTTTGATTATTCTTTTGATTGTATTAATAGCTGCTTTTGCGCTGCTTACAGTTGAAAAAGAAAAAAGACAGAAGCCTCTTGAAGAACTATCTCTAAAAGAGCTTTACAATCTGGCAAAAACAAATTTTGAGGAAAATAGATTAATGGAGGCTGAAAAAATTTTTTATTTTATAATCTCGAACTACGAGAAATTTGGTGTATCAGCTAAAGAGGAGGAATATGCAAAAACTGAGGAAGAAGAAATTGTTTTGGATTCCTTTCGCAAATTTGATGAAATATTCCATAAACTTAAGCAGGAGGAAAGAAAAGAAATCCTCTTGCTTTTTCCAGAAGGAAACAGAAAAATCGCATATAGGGGCTTTGTTTGGTCTCCCAGATTTTTTGAATCTTTTTTAGTAGCCAAATTAGCGGGAGCGAATATAGTTGAGATAAAGATAGATTATTTAGTTACTCCGGATTATAATTTTATTCCAGCAGGGGAAGATTGCAAACCTACAGAACTAAAAAAACAGAGGGAATGGATAGCCGAAAAAATAAAACAGGCGCATAATTACAACCTCGCAGTGCACCTGCTTCCCTTTATAAGAGTTGCCGATTGGGCTTTTAATGTAAGAGAACCGCCTTTTGAAAGGATTCCGGAAGAGAAAAGGGATTTATTTCTCAGCAGGTTAACTAATCTCTCTATAGAGCTTGCGGAATTCGCTCAGGACAACAATGTTGAAATTTTTACTCCGATGGTTGAACCGCACCAATGGGTGGGTTGGAGGAGATCCTCCCAATGGCATCAGGAAATTCTTCCTAAAATAAAAAAGGTTTATAAAGGAAAATTGATGGTTACCTATCAAAATTTTCTGGATATAATAGGGAGGGAAATTCAGGGAAAAGGAATAAGCGAAGATGAAAAATACTGGAGAGAGTTTGATTATAGCGGCTATGATTTTGTTGGTCCGAATATGAATGCAAACCATGTAAATGATTGGGGGATATTAAAAACAATTATTAAAGAGACTATGGATTATACTGAGGAAATCGCGGATAAATATGATCTGAATATAATTTATGTTGAAATTTTTACGGAAGCCGGCGTTGACGGACTTTTTGCAGGCTATGAAGGAAAAGAGGAAGAAGTGAAGGTGAGATATCTCAAGTTAATTTTGGATGAGTTTATGAGGAGAGCTCCCGAAAAATCCGGTATTCTTTTTTACGAATGGGGCTTCGGAAGAAAATACAGAATGTACTCAAAAGCCGACAAAAAAGGAATTTACAGACCAGTTATGAGACATCAAACAGAAAAACCCTACAATCTAATAAAAACATATTTTTTAGAGAGGTTAAATAAATAATCTACTATAATCATAATTATAGTAACCGTGGTTATACCTGTGCTTTTTTCCTCTTAGCTAAAGTCAAGATTTTAGTTAAAACT
>CAYLVV010000061.1:0-4714 GCA_964387215.1 uncultured archaeon | reverse complement strand
TAAAAGTCAGCAATAGCTTTCATTGCTTCATCTGTTAATATTGGAAATACTTTCTGCCTTGCATAAGAAATGTATTTCTTCATCAACTCAATATCTATCTCAGGCTTTATAATATTCTTTAATTCCTCATTTTTACTCTTTTTCAATAATTTTTCTATTTCTTCCTCACTTTTATTCATTAGCATTTCTCCAACTTTATGAGTTTTTAGAATGTGATTTGCAATTTCTGAATCTTTTACCCTATCCAAAACATCTCTCATAGGGAAGAACAAATCAAACCTTGAAATTAAGCTAGGAGGCAGATCAATCTGTTTTATAAAAGATTCATATGGATCAAATCTTCCATATTTTGGATTTGCTGCAGCTAATATGCTTGTGTCTGTTTTAAATGTTGCAACTATTCCAGCTTTAGCTACAGAAATTCTTCCCTGTTCCATTGCCTCATGCATTGCACTTCTATCTTCAGCATCCATTTTTTCAAACTCATCTATCATTGCAAGGCCTCCGGAAGCCAAAACTAGCGCTCCTGCTTTTAAAGTCCAACCCCCTTCTCCAAAGTCATCCCTTACTGCAGCAGCAGCCAAACCAACACCGCTGGTAGTTTTACCTCCAACATATATGCTTTTTGGTGCAATTCTATTTGCTGCTTGCAATAACATACTTTTAGCAATACCAGGATCACCAACCAGCATAATGTGAATATTTCCCCTTATGCTTGCATTATTAGGCAATAATTTCTTTACACCACCAAAAAGCTGAAGCACAATAGCCTCTTTTACAATCTCATGCCCATAAATTGCGGGAGCAATACTATTTACAAACTTCTCATAAATGCGCTTATCTTTTGCCAATTCTTTTATTTTTTCCTCATCTTCCGGAGTAATCTCAATTTCCGCAAACTCTTTTTCAGTTTCCTCTAAAAAATTAACATCTAATATTCTTCCATAAACAACTTTATGTTCCTTTGGCTTTTGTAACCTTAATATACCAATAAATTTTACTCTATCTCCAGCAGAAACTTTATTTACTAAATCCTCAGCAACATAAACATCTAATGTTGTGGGCTGCTCATTTCCCCTTAATTTTTCCAAAGGCTCCTGTATTTGTATTTTCTGATAATCTATAAAGATGCTCTTTTCCGTAACCAATTGGAAATCCTTATGCTTGCATTCGCATAAACCAGGTTGTTTTACTCTATTTGAATCTTGCTTTACATAATAAATTTTTCCACATCTCCTGCATTGGAAACAGCCAATCTTAAGCTTAGGCAAAACATCAGTTATCTGCCTAATTATTCCTTCCACAACAATAAGCTTGCCTATTAAATTTGCATTAATTTCCTTTAGATCAAATTCTCTATCTTTAGGCAGATTATAAAATCTAATTTTTGGCTCAAAAGTTTCAACATGTAAATTTGGAATCTCTATTTCTTGCAATGCAAATTCTGCAGCTTCAATTAAATAATCAGGATTCTCTAACAATTCATCAGCTAACTCATAATCAAATTTTTCTAATTCCTTAAAATCTATAATTAGGCTCTTTTTTTCAGGATATTCTGCTGCAAGTTTTTCAACCTCTTTTTTAAAATTAGTTTTAAAAAATTCCTCAAATCTCTTTATGAAAGGATTTTCCTGCAGAGTTTCTTCAATAAGCATAAAAATATCCCCCTTAAAATACTTTAAAACCCCCCAAAGCTAAATTTCCACTTAGCTTATTAGCTTAACAAGTAAATTTTATTTAACCCTTCTTTTTAGAGTTTCAAAAGGCAAAGTATTTTATAATGAAAAATTCTAACCCTCTTCTACATAAATATGCCCTTTTTTCTAAGGTTTTCTGTATGCTTTTTTCCCTGCTCTAATTGCTGCAGTACTTGCTGAAAACAAACCTTTTATAAAATTCCATATTGTGCTGAATACAAATACAATTCCACCTTTGGCAACAGCCTTCCCAATTCTTTTTGCCTTTCTTTTTTCTCTTTTTATTGCTTCTATTCTTTCTTCTTCAATCATCCTTAGCCCTTTTCTTACCTCTGTTGGCAAAGTCGCTTCCGCTCCTAAAGCAGCTGAAGAGGTGATTCTTTTTTTCTCTTTCTTTTCTTTCTTCCATCTTTTTATAATTCTTCTTAACGGCATAAAGAACTTGGACTTTTGATATTTTTAAATGTTTTGAATTTTGCAAAAGATATAATTATTTAATTTATATATCTTAGGAAACAAACACAACAGTTGTTTCCTAATTTTGTACATTTACTTGTGTTTGAACTAATGCAACCCATGGACTCTGCTCAGGAGCGCCTTCATATGTTGCGGCTATGCCTATGCCGTATACTCCATTTTGCACCTTTGTTGTATCTAATAAAATTTCTTGTCCAGCTGAAGGATTTTCTATCCATTGAATAATAACATTTGGGCTGCTGTAGAGATCCCCTTTAAATCCTTGCGGCGCCATAGAAACAAGTATTTTGGTAACATTGCTTGGAATGTTTTGCAAAGTTACTGTTATAACTCCACTAATTTTTTTATTTTCCGTTGGAGAAATCTTTACCTTAAGGCCATTATTTTCTAGGTTAATTTCAGTCTTTGGTTGTGCTTGAGTTTGTTGGTTTTCTTGTGCTGCCTGCTGAACACAGCCGCTCAGGAAAACTACTCCAAGAACCAATACAAGAATCCACAGGCTGAAAAATTTTGAATGCATAATTCAAATATATTTTGGCACTTTAAAAATGTTTCTTTGCAGAAGTTCAAATTACAGTTACACTTTTTGCCAAATTCCTAGGCTTATCCGGATCATAACCTTTTAATAATGCCAATTTATAAGCCAACAACTGCATCGGAATTATTTGCACTATAGGATTAAATTCATTCAGCTCTTTTACATCAATCCAAAAATCAAATATTTTATGCTTTTCTGCAGAGACACCAATTAAAAAAGCACCTCTTGCTTTAACCTCATTTGCATTTGAAATTATTCTTTCCTTATTTTCATTAGCTACAAAAACAATTACAGGAGTGCCATCTTCAATTAATGCCAATGTGCCGTGTTTTAGTTCTCCTCCAGCTAATGCTTCCGCATGTATGTAGGAAACTTCTTTTATTTTAAGTGCAGCTTCTAATGCTGTTGAATATTGCAAATCTCTGCCGATGAGGTATATACTTTCTTTATCTGCCAATTTTTCAGCAAGAGCAAAAATTTTCTGTACATATTCTTTTTGCAAAATTCTATCTATCTCTTCTAAAAATTTATTCTCAACAGTTTCATTTTTCAATTTTTTAATCAGCATAAGAAGAATGCAGAGCTGTGCTGTAAAGGTTTTAGTTGCTAAAACACATATTTCTGGTCCAGAGTTCATCATTATACTTAAGTCAGCAATTCTTGTCAATGAGGAACCAACTCTGTTTACTATTGCCAAAACTTTGCAATTTTTTTCTTTTGCAATTTTCACAGCCTGCAAAACATCGGCTGTTTCTCCGGATTGTGATACAGCAATAATCAGCGTATTTTCATTTAGCAGATTTTTGTAATTTTCAAATTCGGAAGCTAAAATCGGAAAGCTTAATATGCCTGCTTTTTGAAATAGATATGCTGCAACATGGCATGCATGAAAGCTGGTTCCGCAGCCGATAAGAAATATTTTTTCCGAGTTTTTAATCAGCTTTACGGCTTTTGCAATTTCTTCCTCTTCCTGCATCAAAGCTCTTTTGCAGCTTTCTTTTTGCTCAAAAATCTCTTTAAGCATATAATGCTCGTAACCGCATTTTTTTGCCTCTTCTGCATTCCAGTTTAGTAGCAAAATATCTCTTTTAACTTCCTTATTTTCTCGCAAGTTCCAAATCTTTACGCTATTTTTTGTTGCAAATACAATGTCATAATCCTCCAGAAAAATTGCTTTTTTTGTGAATTGCAAAAAGGCTACAATATCGGATGCTAAATAAGTTTTGTTATTACCTAAGCCGATTATTAACGGAGAATCCTTCTTTGCGGCAAACAGTATATTTGGCCTTTCAGCATAAATACAAATAATTGCATAACTTCCTTTCAGTTTTTTTATTGCATCAATAAACGCTTCTCTAATCTCCTTTTCTTTTAGTTCTTCCTCAATCAAATGTGCAATAACCTCTGAGTCAGTTTCTGAAGCAAATTGATGCCCTTTTTTAATTAACTCTTCTTTAAGCTCAGCATAATTTTCAATTATTCCGTTATGCACTATTGCAACCTTTTTGTTACAACTTAAATGCGGATGCGCATTTTCTTTGCTTACTTTGCCGTGTGTCGCCCATCTTGTATGCGCAATGCCAATATGTCCTTCTTGTACAGAGAAATTTAACTTTTCTTCAAGTTCATCTATTTTACCTACGCCTTTGAGACATTCTATTTTATTATTCTGCAAAACTGCCATTCCAGCAGAATCATAACCTCTATATTCCAAAGCTTTTATGCCTTCGAGCAAAATACATCCTATCACATTATCATTAACTACACCAACAATACCACACATAGTGCAAAATTACAAAAGCTATTTAAAAAAGCAAATGGTTCATTTCTAAAATTCCGCAATTTTTAAAAATCACAATTACCTCTTATAAAAAATGAACCTACAAAAATCACTAATATTACTTATCTTTATTTTATTTAGTACATCCAGCTTTGCTTGGTGGTCTACACAATGGCAATATAAAATACCAATGACTATAACCAACACCTATAACCAAGACTT
>CAYLVV010000060.1:0-4730 GCA_964387215.1 uncultured archaeon | reverse complement strand
TATCTTTAAGCATTGAGATTATAAGTAGCGTCATTGCAGCTCCGGCAGATGGTCCCTCTACCAATGCAGCAGGAGCATTAATATCAAAGAAATAATCATAGTTTGTTGCATTAGAAGCATAATTTTTTGCAACACTTACTGCTGTTTTTCCAGCTGCTTGGGTTGTTGTTCCTATTAAAGAGGTTAATGCAAAGTAACATTTGCCACTACCAGGTTTAATTTCTATTATAAGATCTGCTGCAATTGCATCATGAGCAGTAGTAACAGCATAAACCTTCATTTGTGCTTTGGAAATTACAGCATAATTAAAACTAAATACAAATAGAAAAATTATGGCAAAAATAAGTTTGGTTTTTTTGCAGCTAACCAAATAAAGCACCTAAGCCAGCTGCTGCTTCTTCCTCTGTTTTCTTCTCTTCCTTCTTTTCTTCTTTCTTTTCCTCTTTCTTTTCTTCTGCTGCTGGTGCTGCTGTTGGTGCTGCCATTGCAAAACTTGAAGCCTTTTGTATTGCTTCCTCAATATTTACTTCTTTTAATGTTGCAACCACTGATTTTATTTTCGCTTCGTCAGGCTTAATATTTGCTGCCTCTAATACCTTCTTTAAATTTTCTTCATTTATCTCTTGTTTTGCAGCATGCAACAACATCGCAGCATATACATATTCCATAATTTCACCCCTTTTGCTTAAGCATATTTTCTAATGCGTGGGCTCCTAATGATACTTTTGCTATTATTTCCTTAGCGGTTTCTGTAGTCAAAATATTTGTAGATAATGCCAACAACTTTGCATCTCTATGTGCTTTTTCTATCAATATTGGCATCGTTTCTTTACAAATATAACCAATGCCCAAAGCGCATAAAAATGTATTTTTTGCAGCATTACAAATATCATTATAGAACTCCTCAACATCAATATCAAGAACATCTTTAGAATAAATAATTCCATCCTCATAAGCCGCAACAATATTTAGGCCTATTTTTATTGGTTTAATATCCAATTTTGTTAATACATTTGCCGCAGCCTTATTTATAGTTTCTCCTTTCTTTACCAATATTTTATCCTCAATAATCTTAATACTTTGGCCCTCTATTTTTACCTTAAGGCCAGCTGCCTTTAAATCACTTAATGCTGGTCCTGGAGGCAAGCCTGTATCACGTGCAGTAATAATTATATCCTCAGGAGCAATCATTCCCTCTTTTGCAGGTGCATTTCCTTTATTTTTCTTAACAAAAGAATATAATTCAAAAGGATTCACATTTGTAAAAATTATTGCAGTGCTGCCATTAACTTTTTGGCTTAGCTCTTTCAAATTTTTCTCCTCTAGGGCTCTTTTAATAACTCTCATTTTTGAAACCTTTATTTCAGCTTTATTAAGCAATTTTTTTCTTATATCCGCAAATAAAGATGCTGGGAAATTCTCAATATTTGCTATTGCAATTACTTTATATTTATCTATTAAATTCTTGAGCTCTTCAAGCTGTTGCTTTTTCCATTGTAAAGTATGGGCTTTCATAATCACACAACCTTTACAGCTTTACTCATGGTAAATTTAATATAAACGGATTTAATATTGTGTTCTTTTCTGGGCAATGCTGTCTTAAGAGCATTATATATTGCTAATATATTGTCTATAAGCATTTCATCATCAAAATTTTCATTGCCGATCTTTAAATGTATATAAGGCAATGGTTTTCCCTTTTTGTTTGTTATTATTATTGAAGAAGATGCTTTCGCTAATAATTTTTTCAATTGATTAATATCCGTTGTAATGGGTTTTGGCATTCTACCTCTCGGTGCTAATTGTTGGCCAAGATACTTACCAACGGTAAGCATTACGGGACCTTCAGCAAAAAATGTAGGATATTCTGCAATCAATTTTTCAACATCTTTCTTTGAAAGATTTTCTATTTCTTGCTCTGTAATAATTTTAACATTTTCAAGCTCTTTAAGTTGTGCTGCAAAATTTTTATCTCTAACAAATACTACTGCTTTACTTTTTGCTTCTCCAATTGCATTTGGTATTGTTACCTCTAGCCTAATATTGGCTTCTGGTTTTTTAAGATCTAAATCTTTAAAATTAATTATTAATTCAGCACTCTGCAAAAAATTTCTTTTTTTATTCTTTTCTCTTAGTTCTTTCAACGCCTTTTTTAGAGTTTCTTTTTGCATAATAAACCTCCTGCCGAAGCAGTAATCGGTTGAGAAATAGCCCCAACCTTGAATATTTAAAAGCCTAAAAAGGTTTTTAAATTTGTTTGATTTTTGCCCCAAAACATTTTATAAGTGCTTTCTGCTGAATTGAATTATGGAAAGGAAACTCTTTGGCACTGATGGCATAAGAGGAAAAGCTAATGAATATCCTATAACTCCTGAAATAGCATTAAGATTAGGAAAGGCTTTAGCGCTTTATTTGAGAAGGAAAAAAAATAATGGAAAGGTAAAAATCCTCATCGGAAAAGATACAAGGCTTAGTGGCTATATGATAGAATCTGCCTTAGAATCAGGAATAGTTTCGATGGGCGCTGATGTTTATTTAGTTGGGCCTATGCCAACTCCTGCTATTTCACATTTAACCAAATCTATTAATGCTGATGTCGGTATTGTTATTAGCGCTTCGCATAATCCTGCAATGGATAATGGAATTAAAATTTTTGATGGTGAAGGCTTTAAGCTTACAGATGATGAAGAATATGAAATTGAAAAATTGATTTTTTCAAAAGAGATTAATGGAAGTAACATAGGAAAAGCTTACAGAATAGACGATGCAAAAGGCAGATATATTGAGTTTGCAAAAGCGACAATTAAAAATATGAGTTTGGAAAATCTAAAAGTTGTTTTGGATTGTGCAAATGGTGCAGCTTACCATATAGCACCACCAATTTTTGCTGAATTAGGTGCTGAAGTTATTAGTATAAACACACAACCCAACGGCCTAAATATTAATAAAAACTGCGGTGCTTTACATCCGGAAAAAATGCAAAAGATGGTTAAGGAAACTAAGGCGGATGTTGGCTTTGCATTTGATGGTGATGCTGATAGGCTTGTGGTTTGTGATGAAAATGGAAAAATCATTGAAGGAGAATTTATATTAGCATTATTGGCAAAGTGGTTTAAAGAAAAGGGGATGCTAAAAAATAATTGTTTGGTAACAACTAAACAAAGTAATCTAGCATTAGATGAGTTTTTGCATAAAGATGGAATAAAAGTGATAAGAACTGATATTGGAGATAGATATGTATTGCAGGAAATGTTAAAAGGAAATTATTCTCTTGGAGGGGAAAACTCAGGTCATATAATATTTGCGGATTATTCCACAACTGGAGATGGCATAATTGCAGCATTGCAGCTAATGAGAATTTTAAAAGTAAGTAAAAAGAAAATTTCCGAATTAGCATATAAATTTGATCTTTATCCAAGCGTGAAGATGAATTTAAATGTTAATAAAAAAATTCCTATTGAGAAATTGGAAAAAGTTAAAAGAGCCATTAATGAAGTAAAGGAAATTTTAAAAGATAAAGGGAGAATTTTAGTTAGATATTCCGGAACTGAAAATAAAGTGAGAATTTTGGTAGAAGGTAATGATAAAAAAGAAAATTTGAAGGCATTTGCGGATAAAATTGCGGAAAGCTTTAAAGAGGAAGGAATAGTATGCGCATAAAGCAAGCTGTAATAATGGCAGCAGGCTTAGGAAAGAGGTTAAGGCCTTTAACTCTTACAAAACCAAAGGTTTTGCTTAAAGCAGGAAATAGAAGTATAATAGAGCATAATTTAAAACAGCTTGAAAATTTGGTTGAAGAAGCTCTAATTGTAGTAGGCTATAAAAAAGAAATGGTAATTGAAGAGGTAAATAAATTAGAGCTGGATTTAAAAATTAGATTTTTTACCCAAGAAAAGCAGCTTGGTACTGCTGATGCATTGCAGAAATGTAAAGAAGCGTTGGATGATACTTTTTTGGTAATGAATGGAGATGATTTTTACGCTAAAGAGGACTTAGAAAATTTAATAAAAGTAAAGAGTTCTGCAGTACTGGTTAAAGAGGTTGAAGATATACAAAATTTTGGCATAATTGAGGTTGAAAATGATATTATTAGAAATATAAAGGAAAAGCCCAAAGAAGCAAAAAGCAATCTGGCAAATACCGGCTGCTATATATTGCCAAAAGAAATATTTTCTTTTAATATTTCAAACTCAACTAGAAATGAATTGGAAATTACTGACTACGTTAAGCAGCTTTCCAATAAAGAAGATGTATTTGCTATTAAAGTTAGGCAGTATTGGTTTCCTATTGTTTATCCATGGAGCTTATTAAAAGCAAATGAGTATTTTGTAAATAATATTGATGAATCTCAAATTTTAGGGGAAATTGAAAAAAATGTTACTGTTAAGGGAAAAATAATTTTAGGAAAAGATTCTATAATTAAAAGCGGTACTTATATAGAGGGAAATGCAATTATTGGAGATAATACTTCAATAGGACCAAATGCTTTATTGCGAAAAAGAGGTGGCCTAAGTATTGGAAACAATTGTAAAATAGGGTTTAGTTGTGAGATTATTAACAGCATTGTGATGGATAATACCAAAATTCCACATTTAAGTTATGTTGGTGATTCTATTATTGGCAGCAACTGTAACTTTGGTGCAGGGACGATAATTGCAAATTTGAGGCATGACAAAAAAAATATTAAAGTTGAGATCAATAACAAGCTAATAGATACTGGTCTAAGAAAA
>CAYLVV010000059.1:0-4756 GCA_964387215.1 uncultured archaeon | reverse complement strand
AGAAAGTTCTTTTAGCTCCTTAATATTTGCGCTGAAAGATTTCATATGCTTTTTAAATAACTCTTTACTCTTTTGAATTTCATCAACCATATGGTCAATGCCTTTTTGAAAAGTCTCTTCTTTCCAAATAAAATATTCCGGTTTAGTGCAAATAATTGCAAATTTATAAATCTCATTATTTTCTTTTTTTGAAAATGTAATAATATTAGATGGAAAACTTTCCGTTGCCTGTTCAATATAACCTTCAGCATAAAATGGAAAATATATTTGAGCTAAAGCACCTTTAATTTTTTTTCCTTCAACATCGTATACTATGCATAAAATATAATTTTCAGGATTTATTAGAATTTTTGTTGGTAATTCTTGGATAATACCTTCAGTAATAATCTTCCAAGGACCTTTATCAAGTTTAAATAGCTCCAGTTTTTGCATATAAGCAAGAGGAAAGAAATAATTTTAAACTTCAATTTATTAATTTAACCATGGTTGATGCTGCTTTACTGGAAACTGTAAAGAAAATGTTTGCTTCTGGCTTAGATGAAGAGGCTGTACGCTCTGCTTTAGAGGACTTGGGCTTAAGTAAAGCAGAGCAGGATGAATTAATCGCTGCAGCTAAGGGGAAAGAAGTTCCAAAGGAGGAAGTTCCTGTTGAGAAGATTGCGGAAAAAACTGCTGAAAAAGTAAAAGAGCATATTGCGGAACATGAAGAAGTTGCAGCATTAAGAGAAACTACTGCTTTAGCAGAATTAGGAGCCCAAAAGGCTGAAATTGGAGAAGTAAAAGAAGCAATTGCAAAAATTCCAGCTTCTTTAGAAAAAAATATTTTAGAACTTAAAAAAGATATTGATGAGCTAAAGGCAGCAAGCAATGCAATTCAAACATTACTTAAGAAAATTTTAGAGACAAACCGCAATATTTTGCTTAAACTTAAAAAATAATTATAGCTTAAACAATTTCTGAAGCATTTTTATAAACCTATCAGCAATAGTGCCTGCAGTTTTTATAGTATTTTTCCAGGGGGCAAATAAAAGCGGATGCCTTTCTTCATAACTAACCTCTTTAGTATAACCTATAGGCGCTTCTAAATTAGGATTAATAGGCTTTTCCGTTTCTTTTCCTAAATATACTCCTTTAAATCCTTCAATTGCCTCTTTACCAACTTCCTCAATATTAGGCATTTTTGCCTCTGCCTTTTCCATTTCTTCAGCCTCTTTTTTTCCAACCTCTGCAATCTTTTTTGTTACTTTTTTTCCGACTTCTACACTTTTTCTCAAAATATTACCTACAACTATAAACACAATTAAAATAATAACAACTATAAACCAAAACCATTGTTCTAAATAAGCCAGAATAACTGCAATTAAAGCTAATAGCAATAATAAATTCATCCCCCGCCACCAAATAAGCTTGAATAGTCTAAGCCTGGCATATATGCAGGTTGTTCTGGCTCAGGTTTAATGCCTAATAACACTGCAATTATTACTAATGCAATAACTACTACAGGCCATAACTCATTTGCCGAGCCTGTTTGTACTAAATAAAGTACAAAAATACCTAAGCTTATTGCAATTACATCCTTAATATTCTTTGTTGTTGCAATAATAAGTAACATTAGCAGCAGTACCATCCACCATTGCTTATAAATAACCAAAACCATTATTACAACAATAGCAGTTAAGAAGGTTGTTAAATCCATTTTTTTCACTACCTCTCATGAAGTTTTAAATCAACCTCACTTAAAACATCTTTGCCTAATGTTGCCATAAAAAAGATTATTACTCCTATCCAAACTAATTCAGGATATGAATATATTGTTAAATAAAAAATAATTGCTGCAAATAATACAGCCAACTTTGCTGAACCTAGCATTCCTTTTGCCCATGTATAAATCCAAACAAAAATAAATAATGCAATAGCTAACCATAAATTTTCCAATACCATTTTTCTCACTAAAATATTTTTTTTATTATTAATAAAGCTATCTTATCCTCGTACCTATGCCCCAAACCAGCACTGAGATGAACTGTATTCCTAACAATAGTTGAAATACCCATAATGATGCAGTAATATCTCTATATTTAAATACCAAAAAATAAATTAAAATTCCAGAAATTATTATTGTTAAAGGTCCTTCACCCATGTAACCTCTGACTGTGGAATAAATAATAAATATCATCAGAATTTGGAATACCAATCCTGCCATAGGGAAAACATGCATTATTATTGGCGGCAAAATTAAAATTATTAAAATTCCAATTATAATAAAAATCAAAACATTTCCCCTTTGCTCTTTCATTAATTCCATTTTATCTACCCCTTGGCTTTCGTTGTCTCTTCATCATTACCATTCTTTTCATTAAATCAGCACCACTGCTTACAGGAGCACCTTCTGGAGGTCCCCCTGCAGTTACAAAGAAGAAATCTATTAGTACTCCACATAATCCCATCATTCCCAACATGTAAAGTAAATATAGTGTTCCAAATAGTGGCCAAAAAACAAACAGAACTAAAAAACTTAATATCATTATTACGCCTATCATTATTGGGCCACCGCCAATATGATTCTTAGCAAAGCTATATATACTCATAAATACAAAAATCTTTAGCACAGTTTGTAAATCAGCCAATAGCTCAAATATTTTTATTATCTCCATTTAGCCACCTATTGGAATACATTCCGCCTCAATTTCTTCCTGACTTTTTCCAAGTTTGCTGTAAATTTCCTTGGGGTTGTGCCAAAGTTTTAGACTTAATCCTGTATCGCTAACGCAAATTCGCTTATTTTCAACTTCATCAAGCATCTCTTCAATACTACTTATTTGGCTAGTATTATTTAATAATACCGCATCTGTTAAATTTTCACTTTCATCAATAAACCTTAAGCTATCAGAGAACGATTTTAATATTAAATTTGGATTATTTGAGAATATAATAGTCCTCAAAAATATTTTTCCTTCATTAACAATACTATCCCAGCTTAATTTATATACTCCTGAAGTCTCAGGCAAATCTCCAGCCTCTGCATGCATATCCCATTTTAAAAAGAATTTTTCCCATACGGGCTTACTACTAAAATCTAAACAATTTCCATAGCCCTGCCATGTTGTCAAATTATTTCCGATATCGATTCTGGAATCTCCTTCCAATAATGCATAAAATATATTAAATTTCTCTTCAGTTGTTTGTTTTGCTTCAATTCTTGCTAATACTGGTTTTGCTACGGAAGGGCTATAGCGTAGATTTCCATTCTCTAAGTCGTCATCCAAACTAATACTTAGTAAGTTTCCTCTTGATTCAGGCATAGAATTCAAATATCTTAAATCTTGAGATCTATCCTCAACTGTAAGCTTAACTAATGGATTCCCCTCTGTTGGATATAGTTTCACTGGACTAATTCCTTTATTCAATATTAGCCTTTTAGTAGGATCCGAATAGTAATAACCTACTCCGTAACCATTTCTCTTTAGCTTATCTTCTTCTAAGCCAATTTCTCCATCCCATGGAAGATAATAAAATACAGAAGGCTTATCTAGCATTCCTAAATAATTAAACACAACCTCAACCTCTATCAAAGGGTTTCCATCATCATCAAACATCCTAAAGCTATTACCACTATCTTTAAAATCAATAAATAGCTTCACCTTATACAATCCAGGAGTAGGAATAAAGCTGCTTCCAGCAAAGTTGAATTTTATTTTTTCCTGCAGGAATAACTTTTTACCTTTTTCTTTAAACCAACTTTCCGTTGTTGTGAATTTCTCAAATTCAGCAAAATCTTTTAAGAAATCCTCACTAAAGTTATCTCTCTTTAGCCTGACTTTAAAGCTTAAAACCTCTTTAAGCTGCTCCTTTAGTGCATTATTATTTTTAATCTCTTCATATAGGAAAATTAAAGGTTCTCTTGAAAGTATTCTTGTTGTCTTTGGAACCCAACATTCTGTATTTGAATATGGCACATCCATTACAACCTGCATAGTGTTGAGCTGCGTATCATCCAAATTTGCATTATTACTTTGTGGTGTCGCCCTAATTAAATAATTTCCTTGTTGCAGAATTCCAAAGTCACATTCTTGTGTTTCTTCACCTGCTGCCTTTACATTAAACTCTATTTCACAGCTATCTATCACTTCTCCCAATTCCTCTTCGCTTCCTTTTTGCATATCTAATAATTCAACTTTTACTGTTGCATTAACATCATTTTGTGTTGCATTTTGATAGGTTACTTCAATGCTTAAGCTGTTTGATGCGACATTAAATACATTCTCTAATTTTGTTAATCCATGGGTTCCTGCTTGCAAAGTATGTTCTGCTTTTGTTGTTTCTCCTGTTTCAATATTACCTGTGACTGCTTGCGGGCATGTCATCTGCAGCGGGATTAAGCTTTCTAATTGCATAAGTCTCTTTGAAACTACTGTTGCAAATTGCGCAGCATCGCAATAATTTTCATTACAAGAATGCATATCAATATTTTGCGGATCCCATGTGAGTAATTCTTTTGGTTTTGCCTCACTTCCTGTTACTCCCGTTAAAGAGCCAAGCTGACAATCCTCTTTATCAAATTCCCAGTGAGGCAGCTCAACAGCCTCTTCCTTAACCTTAAGCATCACATGGAATTTTTGTTTGTAGATCTTCTCCTCAAACCCCTCACAATGGAATAAATAGAATGGCCCAAAATTACTTGTTTTACATTTAACTCCGTTACTCTTTTCATCATTCCCATGGCATTTTGGATTACCAGCATGATATTTGTGTAAAT
>CAYLVV010000058.1:0-4794 GCA_964387215.1 uncultured archaeon | reverse complement strand
ATAAAGGTTACTCCAAAAGAGTAACTTTTTTCTTTTATTTTTATTTTGTGATAATTATGCAGAAAGCAAGAATAAAATTGACTTCTAATAATAAAGATTTGCTTAATGAGATTTGTAAACAGCTTATTGATGCTGCAGAAAAATCCGGAGCTAAACACTCTGGCATAATCCCATTACCTACAAAAAAATTGGTTATTCCTATAAGGAAGGGTCCTTCAGCAGGCGGCACAGAAACTTATGAAAAATGGCAAATGCGCATTTATAAGAGAATTATTGATATAGAAGCTGATGATAGAATGTTGCGTAGGCTAATGCGTATAGAAATTCCCGAAGAAGTTCATATGGAAATTGAGCTAAAATCTTCTTAGTGAGTTTTTTATATTTTGAGTTTTCTAATTTTATATGCCTCAAAGAAGGATAAGAAAAAAGATAGAAGAAATAATTGCTAAAAAGCCTCTTTTAAAAGGGAGGGCATCTTATGTTTCAGCCCTTTATTTTTTCCCATTATGGGAAATCCTAAAGCATAGGATTCCTGAAGGAGAAAGAAAAAAGGTTAAAGATGCAGTTAGATTTACAATAACAATTCTCCAAGATTCCAGAGATTTTGATGAAAATATGAGAATTAGCAAAAATAGATTGCTTTCATATTTAGAAACTGCTTCACAAACAAAAATAGATGAAACAACTCAAAATTTTTTTGCTGACTTTTATGCAAAGATGAAAGAATATCCTTATAACAAAATTTCATTGATGGATATACAAATCTTATATACTGAAAATTTTCAAGAGGTTTTACCATTTATAGAAAAAATTTTTGAGCTAGCAGCAAAAACACATTCTCAAAATTTACATAATATGCTAAAAAAATTTGGAATCAGTAAAAAGGAATATAGTGCTTTGGTCGGAGAGATTGCAAAAATTTTAAAGGAAATGCAGAATCGCATCAATACGGAATTTAAGGTTTTAATTGAAAATTTAAGAAAACTCCTACAAAATGACAAAGAGTTTAAAAAGCAGGCTCTATTTATATGGAGACATTCCACGGATAAAAGAGTAGATTTACTCCGTTTATTCAGCAGGAAACTTTTAGAATACTTCTTTGATGTTGTTGCAAGGCATGTAAAAACAAGATATGAAGAAATTAGAAGGTTAAATAATCTGCTATTTATTCTGTTTTCCGCAAAACTATCAACGCGGCCTGGTAATATAAAAAGCATATGTAAATTTATGGCAAGAAATGCAAGAGATGAAAGTTTAAGAAAAAGTTATAAGCGATTATTAAAGTTGATAGAAAAAACCCCTAAGAAAGAAATCAATTTTATAAAAACAATTAGTGAAGAAAGAAGAAAAGAAGTTGAAATTTTAATGAAATATGCAGCCTTATATGCTGAAACACTTCTAAAAGAAAGGCTTATATATTTGTTTGGTTCATATGGTAAAGCATTTTATGAGGAAATTGCAGAAAATCCTAAGACTTTTTATAAAAATGAAATACTGCCAATGATTAGAATTTTAGAAACATAATTTGCAAAAGTTCTTAAATTTGGAATTCCTACTAAAATTATGTTTGAAACCTTTCCGCATAAAGCTGATATTGGGGTAAGAGCAAAGGCAAAAAGTTTGGAAGATGCATTTTGCGAAGCAGCAAAGGCATTATTTAGTGTAATGGTTGAATTAAATAACATCAAAGCAAAAGAAGAAATAGAAATTTCAGTTTCAGCTGAAGAATTAGATTTATTGTTTGTTGAATGGTTAAATGCATTAATTTCAGAGGCCGCACTAAGAAATATGCTTTTTTCCGAATTTGATGTGAAAATCGAAAAGAAAAATAATATTTTTATGCTTAAGGGAAAAGCTAAAGGAGAAAAAATAAATTTGGATAAGCACAATATTAAAACAGAAGTAAAAGCTGCAACCTATTCAGCCTTAAAAGTTGAAAAAAATTCAGTTTGGTTAGTTCAATGCATATTGGATGTTTAAAGGTGGTAATATGACTGAAATAAAAAGATTGGATAAATTTTTGTGGGAAATTCCAAGGCATAATGAGATGAGAGTTCCTGCAAGGCTTTATATCGATGAGTCAATGGTAAAGGTTTTGCAGGAAGAAGAAAAAACAGATTGGAGCAGCTTAAGGCAGCTCAAAAATGTTGCCTGTTTACCAGGAATTCAAAAGTATGCACTAGCTTTAGCTGACGTGCATCCTGGTTACGGGGCTCCTATAGGTGGAGTAGGAGCTTTTGATGTTGAGAATGGCGTAATTACTTTTGCGCTGATCGGTTTTGACATAAATTGCGGAGTAAGAACTTTAACTACGCCTTTAAATATTAATGATTTAAATTCAAAAGAAAAACGCATTAAACTTACAGCAGAATTATTCCACAAAGTTCCTGCTGGTTTGGGTAGCGAAGGAAAAATTAAATTAAATTTAGAGGAAGTCGATGAAGTATTAGCAAAAGGAGCAAAATTTGCTTTGGAGCAAGGTTATGGCATTAAGGAAGATTTAAAATTTACTGAGGAAAATGGCTGCATAATACCTAATGATCCTTCTGCAGTAAGTATTAGAGCAAAACAGAGGCAATATAAGCAAATAGGTACTTTGGGCAGTGGCAACCATTATTTAGAAGTGCAAATTGTTGAAGAAATTTACGATGCTCAGGCTGCTGAAACTTTTGGCCTTTTCCAGAACCAAATTGTAATAACCTTCCATTGCGGCTCCCGAGGCTTAGGTCATCAGATCGGCATGGATTATTTGCCGTTTTTGGAAAAGACCTCAAGAAAATACAATATTAAAATTAGGGATAAAGAGCTTGTTTGTGCTCCATTCCAGAGTGAGGAAGGACAGCAGTACTGGAAGGCTGTAAACTGCGGCATTAATACAGCGTTTGCTAACAGGCAGGTAATATGCCATCTTGCCAGAGAAGTATTTTGCGATTTTTTTGGTTTGGGAAAAAACGAAGTTAAAACTCTTTACGATGTAGGCCATAATACTGTTAAACTTGAAGAACATTTGCTTGATGGGGAAAAGAAAAAATTGTTAGTGCATAGAAAAGGCTCTACCCGAGGCTTTGGTCCTAATAGCAGCAAAATTCCTGAGAAATATGCAAAAGTAGGACAGCCGATAATGATAGGAGGTACAATGGGAACACACAGCTATATTTTAAAAGGAACGCAAAAAGCTATGGAAGAAACTTTTGGAAGCACAATCCATGGTGCAGGAAGAAGAATGAGCAGGCATGCTGCATTGAAAAGATTTAGAGGCTCTACCTTAATGCAACAACTTGAAGAAAAAGGCATTATTGTTAGGGGCCACTCAATGAGAGGTCTTGCTGAGGAAGCTCCACAGGCGTATAAAGATATTGATGAAGTAATAAATGTAATGCATTCAGCTGGCATCTCAACAAAAGTTGCAAAATTAAAACCGATTATTTGCATCAAGGGATAAGCTTTTAAATTTACAAAATCAAACTTCTTTATGCCTAAAAAGAAACCTCCTGAGTTTCCGCATCTGAGGCATGTTTTGAGAAAAGTTGATATAGATATTAATGCAAGAGCTTCGATACATTTAATTGCTGCATTAAGGAGGAAAATAAAAAAATTAAATATCTCAGCAGAGAATAAAAGATTGCTTAAAGATTTAATTGGAAAATGGGTTAAAGTAAGTTGGGATAAGCTAAGAATAATAACTAGGGGCTTATCTACTAAAAAATTTTTATCGCATCTTAATATCGCAATAGAATTTTTGGAAGGGGTTTTAAAACGAGAAAGAAATCCAATGCAAAGAACGTTACTAATGCATAGAGTTGGCTATTTTAAGAATTTGAAAAAAAGAATTGAAAAAGAAAAACCAAAGTATATTTATTTAACCTCTTCCAAAAGAAAGGGTTTTTCAATAAATGATCCAACTATATCTGAAATTTTGTATTTGGCTTCTTTAGCTTATGAAGAAAAAATAGACTCGATTTCTAGAGAATTTTTAGAAATTTCCAAAAATTATGTAGAAAAAGAACTTCCAAAAGAAAGAAAGTTTGTAAAAGCACTTGTAGATGCTGAAGCATTTAAAATAAGAAGGATTTTGGAAAGATTGGATTTACTTAGAAATGAAGAAATAAGGAGAACAATGGAAGAGGTTAAGGAAAGTTTGGGAAGAAAAAGCAGACTCTCATTTTATGATGCTGAATATATTGTAAAAGTAGTCTCTCCAATATTAGCTAATGAAATCTATAATATATTAAGAGAAAATAAAATAGTTGATTCTGAAGAATTTAGAAAAAAATTTTTACAAATAGCAACCACTACAGCTTTAGCTGCAGCTGCATTATCAATGGGATATATTTCAAAGGCTGCCTTAGAGGATATTGTTTCAACAATTATGCAGCATAAGGTATTTGCTGAGGAATTGCATTATGAGAAGATTGAACCACTTCTAAAATCAAAAGAAAAAATGTTTGAATTGCAGAAAAATGAAAGAATTATGCAGTTATGCGTTTTTGCATCTTATAATTTGAAAATATTTTTAGGGAGATATTTTATTGGGGCAGGTTTACCTATTGAAGAAAAATTTTTGAGAACCTTTGGAAGAATTTTAAATATGCTAATGAACAGAGGTAGTTAGAAAAAAGGAGAATTGAAAAGAATTGCAGTTAAATTTTTATATCAGAAAATCGCAATTCTTAGGAGCATTAGGATAATTAAATTAGGGAATAATTATGAGGTGATTTTATGGCTGTAAGGAAACCAAGAAGGAAGGTTCCTAGAGTTCCTTTTGCGAAAAGAGTCTCTGCAAGAAGGGGCAGA
>CAYLVV010000057.1:0-4843 GCA_964387215.1 uncultured archaeon | reverse complement strand
ACATGGAAAAACAATTCTGATTGTGAGTATGACTATTTGGACATAAATATAGTTTCCGAAGCTCTAGCCCTAGATAATACAAGCAGCTGTTCAGCATCTCCAGAATTTGTGGGAACTAAAAGCGGCAGCATAAATAATACTTCCTACATTAACTGCACATTTAACCTCCAGGGATTGTTTGATATAACCCTGCAGGTAGAAACTCCAGATAATGAAACTGTTGATTATAATACATTTGAAGTTATAAATGAAAATCCAAATGCATCTTTAAGATTAAGCAAATACACATTGAATTTGTTTAACAGCATTGATAATGTAGAAATAATTAATAGTGCTCTTTCTAGTGCTAACAATCCAAATCCAATATTTAAATTCGATACGTCTAAACCAGAAATTTCTGTTGTTGGGGCCGATAATTTTAATGCAGGGGATTTCAAATTAAAGACTATGTTAGAAGGAAAAGGGACTGAGGATGTTTGGTTATTCAATACCAGCGATGGGATAATATTGAGCTAT
This sequence comes from uncultured archaeon, assembly GCA_964387215.1. Classification (GTDB taxonomy): domain Archaea; phylum Iainarchaeota; class Iainarchaeia; order Iainarchaeales; family CAYLVV01; genus CAYLVV01. Next base: position 4,327 of record CAYLVV010000057.1, on the reverse strand, counting down.
AATGAGGACCTTCTAAAATCATCTTTAGATTTAGAGGAAGAAAGTACAGAAGCGATTGGAACAATTTGTACAATTAACCTAACTTCCAATATCAACGATCAACAACAGTGGTATAATCTTTGGGGGAATAAATTAAACTGCGACGCCGTGGAAGCACTATTAGAGAATGACATAGAAATAAAAACCGATTTAAAACCACCTCCGCAATATAATGGCAAGTTTATAATACGCATTAGGGCTAATGTTACTGTAGAGGGAGATATTATAGCTGATGCTTTGGAGATTTGGAAAAAACCAACAGAAAACAATAGGGTAAATCTCAGGCTCTCTAAAAATGGAGCAAAAATAATTTTGAATAGCCATCTTTGTATGCAATATGCTGGAATTGAGTTCGATGGGTTTGAATCTGATATCGGTAATAAGCGCAATGAGCTTAATTCATTAGTCACATCTTATATCTTATCTGAAGAGAATGAGCCATATAATAATGATTCAACTTATGGAGATATTTATAGGATTGTAGTTAAAGGAGATAAACATTATGAATGCAGCTTCTTAAACAACAATACTTACATACCTATATTTATAAGAGGCGGTGGCGGAGATATCAAAGTTACGCATAATGTAAAAACATACTATATGGCAAAATTAAAACATGATAGGTGTAAGCATGATCCTGCTTATGAAGAATTTGGAATGAGCCCCTTTTTTACGCGAGATCTTGCAAGCAATCTTACGGAAACAATTGCAGGAGTTGTCATAGACAATAGAACAAAATTTCCTATGGTTATTGATGATGGAGATCTTACTGATGAATGGAAAAGCGGTAGGAAAACATATTATCCGGGAGTGTGGATAAGGCTACTACGCCACCAAAGAGATTCCCATTGCCATAATGCAAAAGACTATGCTAATATGGTGTTTGGTTTGAGAAGCTACTCTATTGAAGGCAAAATTAAAGCTGCTGGTGCTGGAAGAAGATATGGTTACGGGGTTGATGTAATGAAAAATAAATTTGTTGTTAAAACTTCTTTCCTTAATACATCAAAATTCGAAGTCCATACAATAACAAATAGAGTAACATATGATAAAGAGAAATATCGACATGATGTTCCTCTAATTGAATTTATAAATATGGATCCAGAAGTTAATGCTAAACCTAAAATTAGATTTATAAGTAGTAGTGATTTAGAGAATTTCCTAAATAATGTTGAACTTTATGCTACTGATGCTAAAGCGATTATTTTGAGACCTTTACCTTATACAAAAAATAGAGATTATTATGGCACTTTTGGATTGTTGGCTGATTATCAAAATAACTATAATAATTTAACTATATTTGGAGAGCGGGTAGATATAGATCCAAATGGAAAAATAAAAAATTCTTCTAATGAATTTCTCCCATATATATGGACAATAATTCCAATACCTCAAAACCAAAAACTTTCAGTAACAACGAATGATAACTATATTTCAGATCCTATACTTATTTTTAATGGTTATATTAAGGTTGGTTTTGCTTCAGATGAAAGTGATCAATCTTGTAAGCTTTATAAAGATTGTGGTGGCAGTAAAAAGCCCAAAATAGTGGCATATTCTAATGTACCAGTATACTACAGAGACCAAATCATAAATAAAGAATTTATAGGTAATGCAAGTGGTGTTGAGTTAAACGAATCAGATTGGGATGATACGCAAGATCATGGAGTACTACTTAATGCAAAAACTCGTATAAAGCTTCCACCTGTGTTGTGCAGTGAGGCGATTGCTGGCAATTATAAGATAATTCCATTAGTAACACTGTACGGTCTGCATGAGAAAGGAGCATTTGGAAAGGAGGATTACAAAAAAATAGTCTCATATATAGACTATGAAAAATGTGATGCTGTTATTCACTACTTAGATAAGTGGGATTCTACTTCTTATGGGGCATATTTTTTCATTTTAGCCTTGCCAAAGAACAAAGTTGAGGCAAAATTTAGATCCGTCGATTTAGTAACCTTTGGAGATTGGATGTACAAAAGAATGTTTTTAGAGAGCGATGAACGCTTAGCTTTAAAGATTACAACTTCAGATGTAAATAATATATTGGCATTAACAGTTTTAAATGGAATTCAAGAGGGTGGCACATTTGGTACTGATGTATTAGCCTTTAGTAATGGTAAATGTATTACTGAAGGGGGTAAAGCAGTTTGTGAACCATACATATATTCAAGTTGTAGTAAAGGTTTAGTAGATGATATAAAACAGAATGGAGGCTATAAATCTAATTGGGAAGAGATAATGAAAGACAAAGATCCAGGAAGCCACGATCTTTATGGATTATTCCAATATTTAGTAATAGATCCCAAAGTTGCTGGATTAGGATTTGAAATTAAAGAGATTTTAAGATATGCTTATAAAAATCAAATAGAAGAAACTTTTTCAGAACCAAATAAGATTTTATATGCAATTACTTCATTCCCAGGTTTAAAAGACGGTAGACAATTTAGTAGTTATGACGCCATTTTTTTGACTATAGAGAACAATGACTTAAGTAATGCAAAAATTGCTCTTAAGTCTGATAATGATACTTACACTTTACCTCTTCAAGTGCTTCTGTTTAAGGAGGATCCAAATGAAAACAATAACCTTGTTGCATTAAAGCTGAGAATGATAAAATATAGAGAAAAAGATCAAAATGTGCCCATGGTTGTCTCCTATAGCGGCGATCGGCAGAACGGATTTGTGAAAATAAGAGTTACGGATTACAATGCTGAGGGCAACGAGATAACGCAGGAATTTGTGCTGAAAGTAAATGCTGCTCCAGAAGGCATACCAGCGGGTGTTGAAAGTTGTTATTTTATGGATTCTGAAGGCAAAAAATATTTCGGCTATACTGGCACTAGAGCAATACCAAGGATGCTCTGGAATTGGGATTTAGATGTGCTATGTCCTGATGGAGATAATGACGGTTATTTGGATTATTGCTTAGGAGACCAGAAGAAAATAGATGGTAGTGATAACAATGATTATATTTATTACGATGCGTTGCAGTTTTTGCTTACATTATTAAAGAAAAGCTACGAATGTATAGAAGGATACGGCGGATTGGAGAGTTGCCCGCATAAAAGATTTACATTCTTTATGATGCCTGATGTTTTAAATAAGGATTTCATTAAGGATTTCAATGATTCAGACGTATCAGCAATAGGGGCAAATATACCTAGTTATGCAAAAAATGCTGATGTTTCATTAAGAATTACTGATGTAAATACACAAACAACCTATGATATAAATGCTAATAGCGATAATAACTTTAACTTTAATTTGGGCTTGTATTGGTTGAAGCTAAAAGAGGTTGATTATGATGAAGAACTTAATAATAAATGGGAAATTACTTTAGAAATAGATAATATATTGGACCAATCAAATGATAGGTTTGCGTATGCTTATATTCCAGCTGATGGTTGGTTAGGAACAGACCAAATAAACCAAAATACCGCCAGGAAGGGCTACGGAGCTGCATTATCGCAAGGTGATGCGATGACTATTTATTATAAAGAAGAACCAGATAATATCCAAATTTATCCAATTTATAAAGCAGCGGGTGGCAATACTCCGTATTATGAATTAAGTTATAATGAAATAGATGATAAGGCTCTATTGCTCAAAATAGAAAAGGAACAGAATAGTCCGGAAGTGAAAGTTTACTATAAGGAAAATGTTCCGTGTATTTACTCCTATATAGCAGCGGTAATGCCTCAAAATGGAGAATATTCCGATAGCGATATTTCTATAAAAGAGGAATGCACACTCACAACAGAAATTCCTACTACCGATTTTTGCTTTTATATTACTAATTGGGCACACGATGCTGTAGAAAGTTATAAAATGAAAGAGTTTACAAAGTTAGGCTTAGAATGCAAACTTTCTCCAATATTAACTTCGCAGTTTGAAACTCTTTTAGAAAAACCGGTGCTTTATTATAGGTTGGTCCTAATTTCAAATGCATATGAGCAGCCACAACTTTGTTTTATTAATAGAAACGATTTTAGCGACGATTTAAAAATAAATTCCAAGTATTGGAAAGCTTATGCTATACCTAATGATGTAAATATCTTTTATTCTCTCTCTGGAAATAAATATGTGTCGAATCCTACTGCACGTGGATGGGAGCCAGAATTATGCTTAAGTGGAACAGTTCCGCTTGTGAAAATTTGGGATGAAGTAAGAAACGGAAATGCTTGCCTGGTGGAGAAAGAGGAAAATGATGCAAATATTTTAATTATCGGATGGAATTGGAAAAAACTCAAACAAATTTCAGAGTTCTATGATAATATTCCAG
>CAYLVV010000056.1:0-4893 GCA_964387215.1 uncultured archaeon | reverse complement strand
TTGCAAATTTTTCAACCAAAGGTTGAAAAGCCTCGGGCGGGATTTGCACCCGCGACCTCCACATTACCAGTGTGGTGCTCTACTAGCTAAGCTACCGAGGCGCCAAAAAAAGTAAGCAATTGAAAGTTTTTAAATTAAACTAATTTTAAGAGCTCTAATCCAAAATAGGAGGAATAAAGATTTCCAAATACATTTTCTGTCTTAACTTTGCGCATTTTGATGCCTAATGCTTTTGCAGCATTTTTAAGAGTAGTTTCATAAAGAGTAGCTATTGTGCCTTTTTTCTTTTTGGGAAAAAGAGGTGGCTGAGTGGAATAATTATGGATGTCCTCATAATTTTGAGGGAGAACTGCATAAAGTTTAATACCTCTATTTCTACAGTATGTAATTGCGGAAATTAAGGTTGCTATATGCCAATTTCTATATCTACTCCTTAAATTTGAAGGGAGTTTTTCTAGTCGTGTTGTATTTTGGATGCATGTTACTATTGCGGCATTCTTTTTTGGATGTAAGAATATTGCAGTATGACCAATACTATTTGGGAAAGCCCAAGAATATTTCTTATGCTTATTTATTATAGATTCATCAGCCCTTATAGGCATTAGATGAAAAACAAGTTGCTTTCCCGGAGGCATTCTTTTGGGTGCATAAAAATTTCCAAAATAGCCACTACCAAGATTATTTCTTTCTAGGCGTCCTGCTGGAAAAGTATCTTTTCCCTTAAAGAGTTTTCTAGCTAATCTTGGAAATAGACGCAGTGGTTTTTTCTTTATTTTCCTTCTGTGCATAAAAAAACTTGTATCTTTTTAAATTAAATTGTTTTTCTTTTGTTAAGAGGTGGTTAAAATGGCAGAAAAATATATTCACTTTATAGCAAATTATGATGATTGGGTTGCGATAAGAAAATTAAAAATTGATGAAAAAACTGATGCATTTACTATTATGGAATTTCTAGCTGGATTATGCATAAGCGTAGATAATAAAATAGAGCAAAATTTGGGGAAGATTGTTAATATTGAAAAGGTAAAAAGAAGTTTGGAAGAGTTAGAATATGGGAAAAGTGAGCAAGAAATTGCAAAGATCTTAAGAGAGGTTAATAGTGGAAGAGTAAATAAAGTTATAAAAGAGGTAATTAAAGAAATAAGTGAAAAATATCAAAAAAATGAGTTGAAAGAAATTGAAAGTTTTTGTAAAATTTATGCATTTAGATATGCGTTGAAAAAGTGTAATTTAGCAATAGATTATAGCTTTGCAGAAAGTCCAACATTAAAGAGATTATTGAAGAAAGGCAAAAAGCAAACTAAATAAAGGTTTGTTTATAAAAATTTTTAGAGGGGCTGTGGTGTAGCCTGGTCTAGCATTGCGGCTTTGGGAGCCGTAGACCCCGGTTCAAATCCGGGCAGCCCCATTTTGCAAAGGTGCTAAAAATGAGGAAATTTCAAATTGCTGTGTGTACTGCACAAAATTTTGATGGAAATGAAAAAGAAGTGGAAGAACTTCTTAGAGAATTTTTTAAGGAGTTAGAAGGATTCAACAAAAGGATTGTATTTCTTTATGGCGGCTCTTTAGGAGGCTACATGAGTCTTTTTGGAAGAATCTCTAAAGAATATGGCTTTGAGAGAATTGCAGTAATTCCCATTCAATTTGAACCAGAGCAGTGTAATGGAAAAATTTATGATAAAGAATCTGATATTGTAATTAAAAGTACTCAGTCTTTTGGAGGAAGAAATGAGATGTTGGTAAGGAGTGGTGATGTTGTACTCTTAATAAATGGAGGAAAATTTGGTAGTGGGAGTCTTGTTGAAACTATTTTGGCATATCATAATTGCAAGAGGATTTTAGTTTTGGAAAGTAGTTATGGATTGGCTGGAATGCTAAGAGAGTATATTGAAAAATTTGGACATGAAGGTTATTTGGATATAAGGAAAAAAACAAGAATTGAATTTTTCTCAAAAGCTGAAGAGCTAGCTAAAAGATTAAAGGAATTATGTGAGGAGTATGAAGAAAAAATTAAAAAAATTTGATAATGAGCTAGCTGGAGGAATAGTATTTTACAAGAATGAAGGTATTATTTTGCTTTTAAAAAAAGAGCATAATCACTGGGAAATACCTGGAGGAAAAGTAAATAATAACAAAGAAAATATTAAAGCTGCTGCATTAAGAGAAATAGAAGAGGAAATAGGAGCTAAAGTTAAAATTGAAAAGTATGTTGGTTTTGTAGATTTTGAGATTAAAAATAAGTGTTATAGAAGTCATGTTTTTATATGTAAGGCAAACAAAAAACCGAAATTAAATGAGCCTGAAAAATTTTATGCTGTTGGCATTTTTCCTCTTGAGAAAGTTGAAAAATTAGATTTAGCTCCTAATGTAAAAGCAATTCTTAAGCTGTTGCGTGAAGAGGAATGGATCAAATAAAGTGGGCCAAAAGGCAAAATATTTGGCTAAAAGAATGGTATTGTGAAAAGTATAAAAAGAAGGCTAAATGTAAACATTTTGAGGAGTGTAATTCCTGTGCGCTTTTGTGTTTGGATTATAAAAGACAAATTGAGCTAAAAAGAAAAATGCTGGAAAATTTATTTAATAGAAAAATTGAGCTTAAAAAAAGTAAACTTTTATATCACTACAGAAATAAGGCAGAATTTTCTTTTATTGATAATAAATTGGGTTTTAGAAAAAAATTGAATCCATACAAAAGTTTCTCTATTAAAGAATGTTTTTTAGTCCCAAAAGAATTTACAAATATTGCAAGATTTTTGCAAAAAGAATTTGAAAGATTAAGCTTTCAAAGTTATGATGTTTTAAGCCGTAAAGGATTTTTAGCGTATGTAGTAATGAGATATTCATTCTATACAAAAGAATTAATGGTAAATCTTGTAACATACAAAAAACAATATGAAAAGAAAATGGAGGAATTAGCTAAAAAGCTTATTAGAAAATTTAAAGTTAAGAGCATAAATTGGATTCTAAATGAAAGTTATAGAGACGAAGCAAGAGGTAGATTAATTAAAAGTTGGAATAACTTCTACATAACCGAAAAACTGCTCAAAAATAAATATATGATAACAGCACAAGCATTTTTCCAAATAAATCCAAAAACTGCTGAAATTTTATTTAAAGATTTACAGAAATTTTTGAAAGAAAAAGAGAATGTTGTGGATTTATATTGTGGGATTGGAGCAATTAGTTTAATAGCCGCAAAAACCGCTGCCAAAGTTGTGGGTATTGATATTGAAAAGGAGAATATTGAAACTGCAAAGAAAAATGCTAAATTGAATAAAACTGAGAATGTTGAATTCTTAGAAGGCGATTCATATAAAATTTTTAGAAATTTAGAGGGAGAATTTAATATTATTATAGTAGACCCCCCAAGAGCAGGACTAAGCAAAAAATTGGTGAAAAGGATAAATAATTTCGGCGTTGAAAAAGTTATTTATGTTAGTTGCAATCCTTACACTCTAAAAGAGAATTTAGAGTGGTTTTCTCCAGAGTATAAAATTAAATTCTTAAAGGCCTATGATTTTTATCCTCACACTCCGCATATTGAATGTTTGGCAGTGATAGAAAGATGTGGGAAACATTGAATGGTATTGAAATTGGAATAATTTTATTTTTGCAACAATTCCAAAATCCGGTTTTGAATTTTATAGTAAAGGCTATTAGCTTTTTAGGAAATCCAATATTTTGGTTTTTTGTTGCTGCATTTTTATACTGGAGAGGGAAAAAAATATTGGGCTTTTTTTGTATGAATATCATAGTTATAAGTTCTGCATTAAGTGGTTTTCTTAAGGCTTTATTCATGAGACCAAGACCTAATTTAGCATTATATAACGCTGAATGGTTCGGTATTAAAGAGGGGGCAAGCTTTGCATTTCCTTCAGGCCATTCTTTATTAGCATCAAGTTTTGCTTTCTTTTTTAGAAATAAAATTCTGCTTATTATTGCATGCGCTGTTGCATTCAGCAGAATTTTTTTAGGTTTACATTTTTTAAGTGATGTTTTATTTGGTTTATTTTTAGGATTTATTTTAGGTTATCTAATTTTCTTATTAAAGAAAAGGATGCCTGAAAATTTTGTAATTAGCACAAAAAAGGAAGTTTTTTTGCTTGCAATTTTACTTATTTTAAGTTTCTTAAGTTTGATTTTTTTCAATAAATTTCCTATATTGGGTGTTGCATTGGGCTTTTATGCTGGATTTATTTTAGAAATAAATTCTAATATCAGAGAGATGAATTTGCTGAAAATTGGTATCGGCTATTTAGGCTTATTAGTTTTTTCCCTTTTAGCACTAATTTTTAGTGATATCTTGCAGTTTATAATTTTCTTTATTGCCGGGTTATGGGTAAGCCTTTTATGGCCTAGATTGGAGAGAAAAATTTAAACCTTTGCCTCTCTTCTTTTATTATAATCCCGCCTTAGCTTAGTAGCTAAAGCGCTCGGCTGTAGAAGTTATTTTAGCAGCTTTATGCTGCTGGGAAAATGAGCCTTTAGCTGCAGAAACCGAGAGATCCCCGGTGCAACTCCGGGAGGCGGGACTTTTTCTTTTATTCCACTAAAGTTCCTTCAGCAATATTTTCATCCGCAAATATTAGCTTATATTTGCTCTCTTTATCTTTTGCTGCTAAAAGCATTGCTTCGCTTTTAATACCTGCAATTGAAGCGGGTTTTAAATTCGCAAGAACAACTACTTTTTTATTGAGCAATTCTTCCTTAGCATAAAATGGTTTTATTCCAGCAACTGTTGTTTTTTCCTTATTTCCAAGAGAAATTTTTATTTTGTACAGCTTATCCTTATTTGGAATATCCTCAACGGACAAAATCTTAGCAACTTTAAGCTGAACCTTTTTCCACTCATCAAAAGTTATTTCCTCCATAAAATGCACCCTCAAAAATCCA
>CAYLVV010000055.1:0-4894 GCA_964387215.1 uncultured archaeon | reverse complement strand
TTAAAAGTATTATTTAAAATTTTTGAAAAAGAGTTGGAAAAAATAATTAGAAATAATCCTTTAGAAAAATTTGAAACTAGCATAAAATTTTTTGGAAAGTTGGAGTTATTGCCAAAAAGTTTGAATGAAAAAATTAAAAAAGTTGAAGAAATTTCAGAGAATAATGGTAAAAAGAAAATATGGTTGGCATTATGTTATGATGGGCAACAAGAAATAGTAGATGCTGTGAAGAAGATTTTAGAGTTGGGCATTACAAAACTTCAAAGAAAAAATTTTGCAAAATTTTTATATGCAAAAATCCCATTTCCGGATTTAATATTGAGGACAGGAAACGCAAAAAGATTAAGCGGATTTTTAACATTCCAAAGCGCATATGCTGAGTTGGAGTTTTTACCAAAATTATGGCCAGAAATTCAAAAGAAAGATTTTGATAAGGTGATACAAAATTTTTATAAAAGAGAGAGAAGGTTTGGTAGGTAATGCCTCTCTATTTGGAAGGAAAAGTCATTGTGAAGAAAGTAAAATTTGCAAAAAATTTTTTTGAGAGATTAATTGGATTGATGTTTAAAAAAAATGTTGATTATGCGTTGATATTTTATCTGCAAAAAGAAAGTAGAATAAATGCTGCAATACATACAATGTTTATGTTTATGCAGATTGATGTTCTCTTTCTAAATGATAAAAAAAGAATTGTGGATATTAAGCAAAAAATGAAGCCTTGGAGTTTTTATATTCCAAAAAGAAAGGCAAAATATATTGTAGAAATTCCTTCAGGTATAATAAAAAATTTTCCAAAGTTGATGCAAAAAATGAGCTGGAGATGAATTTAAAAATTAGAATTTTCTTTCTTATGAATGCAGAAATATTATTCTTTAACGCTGCAGGAAATTTTTTCTAAAGTTAAAAGTAGTGAGCAAGGCTTAAGCAGTAAAGAGGTTGAAGAAAGATTAAAAAAATACGGAAAGAATGAGATTAGGAAAAGGTTCAAACTTCAGCCATGGATTATTTTAATAAGACAAATTAAAAGCCCTCTAACATATATTCTTTTTATTGCAATAATAGTTTCTCTTTTAATCCAACATTATACGGACTTTATTCTTATTTCCGCAATTTTAGTGCTGAATATAATTTTGGGTTTTATACAGGAATATAGGGCTGAAAAGGCATTGGAAGAGCTAACAAAATTTACGATCCAAAAGGCAAGAGTTTTGAGAGATAATAAAATTGTAGAGATAGATTCTAGGCTTGTAGTACCGGGAGATATTTTAATATTAGAAAAGGGGATGATTGTTGCTGCTGATGCAAGGTTAATAGAGGCAAAAAATTTGGCAACAAATGAAGCTGTGCTTACTGGAGATAGTCTGCCTGTAGAAAAAGAAGTATGTTTAATAAAGGGCAGAGTTCCTTTAGCTGAAATAAAGAATGTTGTTTTTGCTGGGACAACAATTGTGAGAGGGCATGCAAAGGCGGTAGTTTTCGCAACAGCTAAAGAAACAGAATTTGGAAAAATAGCAGAGAAATTAAAGGAAATTAAAGAGGAAAAAACACCTTTAGCAGAGAAATTTGAGGATTTTGGAAAAATTCTGAGCTTTTTGGTAATTTTTCTTTCCTTGTTAATAGGAATACTTTTTTGGATAGAAGGAAAATTATATTTAGAGAGTTTGGTTGTAATTTTGAGTCTAGCTGTCTCCGCAATACCAGAGGGTTTGCCAACAATTGCAACTATTACACTTTCGCTTGCAATAAAAAAATTAGCCAAGGAAAATGCTCTTGTGAAAAAATTAAATGCTGCAGAGGCATTGGGAAGTATAACAACTATTTGCACGGATAAAACAGGGACAATAACAAAAAATGAATTGGCTGTGGAAAAATTATGGGTTAATAAAAAAGAATTCAATTTATTAGGTAAGGGCTTCAGCATTGATGGAGATATATTTTTAGGAGAGCAAAAATTGGAAAAAGAGCAGATTGAAAATGAAATTAAAATCAATAAAGCTTTGGAAAATTTGCTTAGATGCTGCATATTGTGCAACAATGCAGAGGTTGAGGAAAAGGAAAAAAGATTTTTAGGAGATCCTACTGAAATAGCACTATTAATTCTTGCAAAAAAATTTAAGTTTAGTGCTGAGTATGAAAGAGTTAAAGAGTTTGAATTTGACGCTGAAAGGAAATTGATGTCCGTTGTTAGCAAAATTAAAAATACATTTTATGTTTTTACTAAAGGTAGTGTTGAAGCTGTGCTGAAAAAAAGCAAATTTATTTTAGAAAATGGAAAGATTTTAGAGCTGGATGAAAAAAAGAGAAGGGAAATTCTTGAAAAAAATAATTTTTATGCTGAAAATGGTTTGAGAGTATTAGGCTTTGCATTTAAAATAGCTAAAAATAAAATTTCAGAGAGGGATGAGGCTGAAAAAGAACTAGTTTTTTTAGGAATTGCAGCAATGAAGGATAGCATAAGGGAAAATGTTAAAGAATCAATAAGATTGTGTGAAGCTTTGGATATCAAAGTAAAGATTATTACAGGAGATCATCCTCTAACTGCATTTGCTATTGCGAAAGAAATTGGTTTAGTAAAAAATAAGAATGAAATTTTAAGTTCTGTGGAATGGGAAGATTTAAGTTTGGAGGAAAAGAAAAGGGCAATAGAAAATTATAAGGTATTTGCAAGATTTACGCCAAAGCAAAAATTAGAATTAGTTATGTTACTAAAGGAAAAGGGGGAAACTATTGCTGTTACTGGTGACGGTATTAATGATGTTTTAGCATTAAAGACAGCCCAATTAGGCATTGCGGTAAATTACGGCACAGATGTTGCAAAAGAAGCTGCCGATATAATATTATTAGACAACAATTTTGCAACAATTGTAAAGGCTGCAATTTTTGGTAGGAAAATATTTCTAAATATTAAAGATTTTGTAAAATATTTGCTTGCAGCAAACTTTGATGAAATTTCTTTAATTACTTGGGCTTCTCTTATTGGTTTACCTTTGCCATTAAAAGCAGTACATATTTTATGGATAAATTTAGTTACTGATTCATTACCAGCATTAGCAATAGCCAACCAAGAAATTCCTCTAAAAAATGTTAAAAAAAGGCCGAGCAAATTTATACTCAGGGGCAGCGGAATATTTATTTTTTCTGCAACAATATTGGCTTCACTAGCAGCTGGCACATCATTTTTATACGGTTTAAATTTTGGAATTATTAAAGCGAGAAGTTTAGCATTAACGGCTTGTGTTTTATTTGAGTTATTGTTGGCATTTAGCTGCCAAGAGAAGGATATTTTTGAAGGAGGAATAAAAAATAAATGGCTCCTCTCAGCAGTAATTTTATCTTTCCTAATGCATATATTCATCCTCTATTGTCCTTTTACGAATCAGCTCTTTGGTTTAATGGCTTTAAGTATTAAAGATTGGATTTTAGTTTTTATTGTATGCATGCCCTCCTTATTTGTTAAGAGAATTGAAAGAGGAATAAAGAAAATGTTTAAAATATAAAATTACTTCTTATTCTAATGCAGAAAAAGTTAATTTGGATATTGGGCTTAATTTTAATTTCAATTCTATTAAGCGGATGTATACAGCCGGAAATAAAGGTTAAGGAAATAGAGAAGGAGGAAGATATTGAAAAAATAATTCCAGAAGTGAATCCTGAAGAGTTAAAGACTTTAGAAACAAAAACATGGATTGATGCAAATGAAAGTGGTATTAAAACTGCAAAAAAATTGGTAATAGTTCCTTTTTACGAGGGTAAAGAATTAAATATTGGAAAAATTGAAGTTGAAATAAAAAATTTGGATTTGAGCAAAAATGAAGTGAATTTAAGTTATAGAGGGAATGTGTTTGAGAATTTTTCAGGCAGCATAAAAGGAAAATTAAATTATATTATAACTGTGCCATACTTTTGGAAATATTCCGAAAATGTTGAGAGCGGATTGATATTTTTACCATCCGAAGCAGTAAAGGAGCTAAAAGAAGCAACTTCCTCAGCAGTTAGATTTGAATTTCTGCAAAGAATGCCTCAATGGTTCAAAGACCATATAAACTTCTTAGGAGATGATGTTTTATCATTATATGCAGAACCTAATGCTGTAGATTTTGAAGTTAAGATTAATGGCAAAATTAAAAAAATAAAGGCTGCAAAATGCAAAGATTCTATGAACAATAAATATATAATTTCACTAGATGAAGAATTTCCAATAATATTGCAGCTAGAATATAGCAATTATTTCAGGAAAAAAACAGAAATTGATTCTTATATTAAGCTGCAGGAAAATGTGGGTTTTAAAGTTACTGAAATTTATAAATAGTCAAAGGTAGTTTAAAATGCAGAATAAAATTGCTTTAATAAGCGGCTCTGCAAATTTAAAACTTGCGGAAAAAGTTGCACAAGAGCTGAATATTAAGCTTACTCCTGTTGAAATAAAAACATTTAAAGATGGTGAAGTTTACTGCAGAATTTCAGAAAGCATAAGAGGAAAGAATTGTTTTATTTTGCAGCCTACTTGCAAGGATGTAAATAGAAATTTAGTTGAGTTAGCGATTTTAATTGATGCAGCGCGAAGAAGTTATGCAAAAAGCATTACAGCTGTAATTCCTTATTTTGGTTACGCAAGGCAGGACAGACAAGTAAAAGAAAACGAGCCTATTTCAGCAAAAGTTGCTGCTAAAATTATAGAATTTTTAGGGGCTGAAAATATTATTAGTATAGATTTACATTCTCCGCAAATAGAAGCCTTTTTTGAAAAAGCAAGGGTAAAGAATTTAACTGCAGCAAAATTGTTTGTAGAATATTTCAAAAGTTTTAATAAAGAGGAAATACTTATTGTTGCTCCTGATGTTGGGGGCTTAAAAAGAGCAAGTAATTTAGCAAAATTATTAAACTGTGGTTTAGC
>CAYLVV010000054.1:0-4976 GCA_964387215.1 uncultured archaeon | reverse complement strand
CCCAATAAACCAGAAACAGTTCCGACCAATGCTCCAGTAATTAATAAAGCTAAAATATAAAGCAGAGACATCATTTTTCACCACCTTTTATTATTCTCAATATTTTCTTCACTTTTCTGTTCTTGAGTTTATAATATACGCTCTTTCCTTTTCTCCTTGATTCAAGAATTCCAAGGTTTTCAAGTTTTTTCAATTGGATTGAGACTGTTGATTGTGTTCTTTTTGTAAACGGGACAATTTCGCAAACACATTTTTCTCCATCAAGAAGGAATTCAACTATTTTTAATCTGGTTTCATCGCATAATGCCTTAAATATCTTTAATGGCTCTCTCATATTCACATATTGATAATTATCAATATTTTAAAAATTTGTGGTTGTGTGCAAGAAGAATATCTGCAGCGCAAAGATCAATTTTATTTCAGAATTTTTAATAAGTTCTTTCAATTATGTATTTTGCAAGGCTTATTAGGAATTCTTTTTCTTTAAGCTCAGAATCTTCTATTTTTGCAATAGCATCGTTACAGAATTTTTGTGCTAGGTTTTTGCAGTAATCTAATGCATGAGAGTCTTTTATAAGCTGTCTAACTTTATTCAATTCTTCCAGAGTTAAATTTTCATTACCCAAAGCATTCAGTAAAAATTTCCTATCCTCTTCATTTAGTTGTTCTAAAGCTTTTACTATAAGCAGAGTCCTTTTTCCTTCTTTAATATCCGAGCCGATAGGCTTACCTAGCCTTTTTTCATCTCCATATAAACCTAAAATGTCATCCTGAAGTTGGAAGGCTAAGCCAACAGGTATTGCATAATCTGAAAGCAGCTTTAGGTCTTTTGGGGAAGCCCCTGCTAATATTGCACCTAGGTGCAGAGGCCCTTCTATTGTATAGCGGGCTGTTTTAAGTTCTAAAATTTTTAGCACTTCTTCCTCAGTAAGTTTATCTTTTTGTTCCGCAACTAGGTCAAGGGCCTGGCCTAAAGAGGTTAAATAAATAATTTCATTTGCTTTTTTCATTGCCAAAATCTTTTTTTCAGCAGGAAAATTGGAATTAAGTAAAGGTTCAAAAGCAAAAGATTCAAGTAGATCTCCTGCAATTATTCCTAGGCTTACTCCTAAATGGGATGCCTTTTCTTTTTTATAGTTTCTTAAAACATAATCCTCATATATTTTGTGTAAAGCTGGCTTTCCTCTGCGCATATCATCCATATCCATAATATCATCATGCACTAAGAGGAATGCATGCAATAACTCCAAACCTATTGCTGCATTATAAATGTCCTTATTCTCTTCAGAAAAACATTTATAGCCAATTACTATTAGTGTTGGCCTTATGCGTTTTCCTCCTCTTAAGCAATATTCTTTCATGCTCTCCAGCATATATTTTGCAAAAGGGCTATTTTCATTTTTTAATTTTTTATTAAAAAAATTTTCCAAAATAGGAGTAAATTTTTTAGAATATTCAAGTAAAACTTCCTTTGCATTCATTATTAAAGCAGCTAAAAAAAGAATATAAAATTAGGCTTCAGCTTTTGACGAATTCTCAAAAAAATTTTTTAGGCATAACTCTAACCTCTTAAGAAATTTCTCTTTGTCCTTTTGTAATATTCTTGCACCTGCTGCAATTTTGTGGCCTCCGCATTCTGCATTCTCTAAATTTTTGCATACATCTCTTAAAATTTCTGCTAAATTTAATCCATTTTCAACAAGTTCTGTTGTTGCTCTTGCAGAAATTTTATAAAATTCTGCATCCTGCATTGCAAGGCCAAATATCGGCTTATTTTGCTTTAGTAGCATGCTTCCATATAGCATACCTGCTGCAATACCAACAATATTATCATTTATATTATCCTGAGCATCAAAATAGTAGAAATATTTATTCTCTTGCAAAGGATATTGTTGTAAATATTGTAATGCATCTCTAAGCATTTTTCTATGCTTCTGCAACAGGCTTAGTGCCTTTTCATAATATTTAGCTCTGTCTCCTAAACAAACTTTTAATGCAATTTCAAATTTATTATGTCTTCCGCAAGCATTGCACAAAGTTGCAAACTCTTTTGCGTCTCTTGTTATGCTTTTTTTAAATTCTTTTTTTAGCAGATAAACTTCTCCTATAAGCTGTTTTATTTTCCATTCTGGAAAGTTCATCTTTGCTAAATAAAGAACCAGCTCTGTAACTAATTTTCTTTTTTGTTTAAGAGTTAGATCTTCGTAGCATAACCAAGAGTTATTTTCTTTTAGAGGTATTCCGCAATTTTGCAAAAAGTTGATGCAGTTTTGCTCATTTGCAGTAAGTTCTGGTAGAATAGGATCTGAGGCGTACATTAAAAATTGAACTAGAGGCCTAGAAATTCTTCCATATAGGCGTAAATCTTTTTTAAGCTCTAAAACATTTGCAGAAATTCCGTAATTAAGAACTCTTTTATTTAATCCGTGTAAGCTGCCAAAAGAATCTTGCATATCTCCTAAGCAACCAACTATTGCAATAGAAGCCAAATCAATATTACTAGGATTGATTTCTTTAGCTAAAAGAAAGCTTAAAGTTGATGCACTAGCCTCATTATTGCCTGAGAAGCCTAATAGGTTTGCGTTAATGTGGTTTTTGAAATTTATTGGCAAGGGCTGGTGGTGATCTACAATACAGCACCACTTAATTTTTGAATTTTTAATTAAATTAAGTTGCCCTGAGCCCAAATCTGTAAAAATTACATTTTTATTTTCTAAATTTAATTCCTGTAAAGTTTCTTTATAAAGTTGTTTTATAATTTTTATCTCAAAACTTTTTCCTTCTCTCTGCAGAGACTTTGCAATAATTGCTGCAGAGGTTAAGCCATCAGCATCGTAATGGCTAACAATAGTGAAATTATCCCTTTTAAGAATTTCTTTTGCAAGTGCTGAAAATTGCTTTTGCATATACTAAAAATGTAATTTTATTGTTTTAAATGCATGTTTAATAAATTTCCAATGTTAAATTATTTTTAAAAATCGAATATCAATAATAAGATAGAATGCGCTTTATAAAATATAAGCCCATTGGCATAATACACTCGCCATTTAAAGTACCAAAAGGTACTCCTATACAAGCAACAGCTGCAAAAGGTGCTGTAGGAACCGTAGAACTATTTCCTGAATATGTTAAAGGCTTAGATGATCTAGAAGCATTCTCTCATATTATTTTAATATATCACTTTCATTTAGTGAAAACTTCGTTGTTGAAAGTTAAACCATACATGGATAAAAAACCGCGTGGGGTTTTTGCAACAAGAGCACCAAGCAGGCCAAATCCTATTGGTATCTCAATAGTACGTCTTATTGGGATAGATAAAAATATCATTCACATTGAAGATGTTGATATCTTAGATGGAACTCCTTTATTAGATATTAAGCCATATGTACCAGAATTTGACATGAGAAGAACTAATAAAATAGGATGGATCAAACAAAACATACAAAAACTTGAAATTACGAAAGATGATGGTAGATTTATAAGCAAGAAATCTTCTACAAATTTGTGATTTAAGAATAGATTGATATATTGGAAAACTTTAAAATACTCCTTATTCCTCATATTTTTTGAAATGGTACAGTTAAAAGGTAAATTAGAGGGGATAATAAAAATCCCTGCAGGGGATTCTGTATTAGTAACTACTTCAAGTAAGCATTATATAGATGTTAAATTTTTCTTATTGAGGAAGTTGCTCTTTAATTATAAAAAAGGGTTATATGTTTCTATAAACGAGCCTGTAAAAAGTTTAATAGAGGATTTAATAAACCAGGGAATTAAAGTTGAAAGGCTAAGCTTTGTTGATGCTGTAGCAAAAGAGAAATTTGCTTTTAAGCAAAAGGTTATTTTTAGTAATATTGAGGATTTAACTGATCTGCAGATTGATATTTTAGATGCTGTTGCAGAGAAGCCTGAGTTTTTAATTTTTGATGCAGTAACTACTTTACTTTTATATCATTCTTTAAATGACTCTGGAAAATTTATTCATTTTTTAATAGGAAAGTTGAAAGAGGAAAAGATAAGAAGCTATTTTTTGAATGTGGATGATCTTCCGCAAAATAAAATAACTGAATTTATAACTCAGTTTTGTGATAAATTAGTTTTTATACAAGATTAAAGTGTGGAATCAAATAATTTTGCGTTTGGATAAATGACTATTCCTTTTCCTTTAGAAATTCTCATGGGGTGAATTTTTAGGCTATGGTTGGTGGCAAATAATTTTCTTATTGCAATTGCTCTATGGAAAGAATCTGCATGTTTTAAAATATATAGAACTATTACTCCATCAGCAACAAATTCCTCTACACCATAAGAAGATAGTAGATTAGAATTTTCTTCAATTTCGTTTATTAATAAACCTGTGCAATTTATTCTTTCTAATACTTTTTGCAGATCTATCATTGCTTTCCTAATTTTGAATTTGTCTTTGAAGAAATTTCCAATAAATGAGCCTGAGTCTATAACAACGCGTTTTGCATTTATTTTTGAGGCTAAATCTTCAATATGGGTAAGCAATTTATCATAATCATAAAGTTCAGGTTCCGAAATAATAAGCATATTCTTTTTTTCTAACTCCTCTAAACCCCAGCCAAATTGTTTCATCGCTTCAAAGCTTGGTTTTTGTTTTTCTTCCAAGCTTATAAAAATTCCTGGTTCATTAAATTTGGTGCCGCTAACTAAAAAATTCATTCCAAAAATTGTTTTTCCTGTGCCACAGGCACCTGTGATTAATGTTAATGTATTTTTTGGTAAGCCGCCTTCAATTAATTCATCCAAACCTTTTATTCCAGTTTTCACTCTCTCAATTTTCATAATAGGTTGAGCTAAAAACTTTATTTAAAGTTTTATTTTCAAAAGGAAAAAGTTTAAATATAAGCATTTTCTTATTTGTTCAATTGTTTTAAAAAAAGAGGAGGTTGAAAAAGAATGAGAGCAAAAGGTCAAGCAGCTTTAGAATATCTAATGACATACGGTTGGGC
>CAYLVV010000053.1:0-5256 GCA_964387215.1 uncultured archaeon | reverse complement strand
TGAAATTTATTCGAATATAATAGAATAATTTTATAAATTTATTCGAATATAATGGAATGCTTATTAAGAAACTCTAAAATTCGGAAATAAAATAATAGAAGTAATTCCAATGTGGAAATGGCTATTAAAACTCAAATAATGTTTTCTGTTTCTCATCAGCACATTCCAAGCTACTATTTAATTCAATCTTTTTATTTTCAACCTCTTCTTTGCTAAAGCATAAAATAGCTTCCCCATACTTACCTCCGCCGCCGGGAATATACAGCACATACTCATTTCTAAATGCATTTATGCCCTTTGCAACCATCTCATCAATTTTCGCAATTTCATCTATTGGCATATCCAATAAAATTTTTATCTCACTCTCAAATTCATTCACTAGCTGAAACCATTTCTGCTGCACCTTTTTACTCTGAACGTTTTTTTCCTTCAACACTAGCTGTATTATTTCTGCTAGCGGCAATATATGCCAGTATTTTTGCCTTTTACTATTTACTTCACAATCCTTCAGCATTAAAATTCTATCTCTTACACCTCTTTTAATTACCCCCCCGCAACTACATTTCCATCCTGAAGCAATAGCTTCCTTTAAACTATATTTTTTATAACATTTGTTGCAAGCTGTGCAATGGTATTTTCCCTCTTTCGGATTCAAACCAGCGTTAAAAACAAGCTTTCTTTCCTTCCTGCCTAAAATCGCATTTTTCAGCTCCTCAAAATTTCCTTTCTTCATTAAAAACCTATTAAATTCCCTTCCCAGGCGGTGGGGCCAAGGGCTGTGGGCATCTGAATTACTTAAAAACACAAGCTTATGATTAAAGCTTATTAAATCAGCCATCATAGAATCAGCACTTAACCCCAATTCCAAAAATTTAATTTCCTCAATTCTTTCTTTATATAATTCTTCCAAACTATTAAAATGCGCATATGCAGAAAAGTAGGGCGTAAATGCATGCGCCGGGCCTATAATGGCACCAACCTCTAAAACATATTCTGCAATTTTTTCCGCATTTAAGCTCAGCCTGGGTCTACCATTTCCAAATCCATCCAACTTTCCAAATTTTTTTAGTTTTTCCCTTAATTCCTCAACAGCCTCATAACCAGGAAAATAAATCAAATGATGCACCCTAGCATTACATTCAATCTCAGTAGCTAAAATAAAATTCACACCACTTATTTCCTCTTTCAAACATTTATCCTCTTCAACCAAGCTCTCTTTTACATGCTTTAACCATTCCTTATTCAAAATATCTCCCGTAGCCAACAGCCTTAAACCTTTTAAAGCCGCTTGCTCTGCAATAATGGGAATTTTCATATTTTTACTTACTCCACCAGCATACAGTCCGTGAAAATGCAAATCAGCATCAAAATACTGCATAATTCTAATGATATGAAAATGTTTAAAATTTAATAAACAAATCCGAACAAAAATAAAGGAATTTTATTTTTCTCTGTATTTAACCCTTCAACTGCTATAAAGTCAGCATTTTGATATCTTGATTTTGCTCTGCCGCCGACTTCTATAATATATTCTCCAAATCTAAAATCAGGGGTTTTTTCCCCTCTTTCGCCTTTTATATAGCACACATCTTTTAAATGATTTACAAAAAATTCTTCCCTCAGTGCGCCTCTATTAATCTCTAATCCGATTTTCTTGAAGAAATTTCTCAGCGGAATATTCAGATAAAGCTTTGGTTCTTTTTTAATATCAACCCCTTTTTTTCTGCATGGCATTATTCTAATGATAATACCCGCTTTACATAAGTCACTAACCAATCTTATTGCCATTGTTTTTGATACCTCCAAGGCTTTTGCAATTCTTGAATAATTAGTCTCAAAGGGCAAAGACCTTGCAATAAGATATAGCAGCTTATATGCATCTTCCTCATACTTGATATTAATTTCCCTCAAATATTCCATGTCCTGAGAAATTGTTTTCCTCAACGCATTTTCCATCGCATCGAAAAAACCCATTTTAGGATATAAAACCCCCCCGTAGGTTAAATATTCCTCAAAAAACTCATATGCATCCAAGTATTTTTTTGCCAACTCCTTTTTGTTTTTAATAAGCCTCTGGAATTCTATCTTCGGAATAGAGAACCCTTTTTTAATATTTAAAAACTCTCTGAATGAGCTAATCTTTAACTCCTTAAGTACAACCCTTCTGGAAAGGTCTGCTGACGTTTTTGCTAAATCAATTGCTGAAGAACCAGAAAAAATAACCCTTGCCTCATGTTCATCATAAATTCCTTTAATATCTCTATCCCACTCCGCCTTTCTGTGTATTTCATCGATGAATATATTTTTATATCCCCTCTTTATTAGTGCCTGCACAATTTCATACAACGAAAAATTTTTTACCAGCGGCGAATCCGCAAGAAAATATACGCTATCTTTCCATTTTCTTGCAAGCTGCAACATCAATACTGTTTTGCCCACGCCCCTAATTCCTTTAATCCCTATAAAATATTCTTTGGATATTTTCAGAAGCTCGTTATACAAATATCTCTGCTTTTTGAACTTAGCAGCCCATTTAACGAGGTTTTTGCTTTTTAACACAATTTTATCTATTATCCTTTCTTCCATAGCTATTATAATGTTTCAACCTAAATAAAAACCTTTGCATTTCGTCTTTGCACAAATACAAAATGCATGCATTTCGTCTTTACATAAATACAAAATGCACAGAAAGATTTTTCATATAGAATGCATTCTAAATAACTATGGAACTGAAAGAAGCATTCCTCTGGAAAAAAATAAATAATAAAATTAAATGTGAATTGTGCAGAAGAAACTGCATAATTGCAGAAGATGCAACAGGCTTTTGCAGAGTGAGGCAAAATATTAAAGGCAAACTTTACAGCTTAGTTTATGGCAGAGCCTTAAGTTTGGCTATTGATCCGATCGAAAAAAAACCCTTATTTCATTTTAAGCCAGCAACATTATGCACAAGCATGAGTACTTTTGGATGTAATTTTAGATGTTTGCATTGCCAGAATTATTTTATTTCTCAACTTTGGCTTAAAGAAGATCTGCAAAAAATCCCATGCACAACACCGGCAGAAATAGTAGAATCTACTTTACGCCAAAATATTCCAGGCATAGCTTATACTTACACAGAACCAACAATCTTTGCAGAGTATGCCTATGATACAATGGTAGAGGCTAAAAAATTCGGCTTATATAATGTTTGGGTAAGCAATGGTTATTTTAGCAAAAAACTCCTTCAAAAAATCGCTCCCTATTTAGACGCAATAAATGTTGATTTAAAAGGAGATGAAAAATTCTATCGAGAAGTGTGCGGAAACGCGCACGTTAAATTTGTAAAAGAAAATATTAAGCTATTAGTAAAAGAATTTAATATCCACACCGAGGTAACCTATCTAATAATCCCTGGCTATAACGATAAAGAGGAACAAATAAGAGAGGCTGTTTCTTTTGTTGCAAAAATCAGTAAAAACATTCCCATGCATTTCACAAGGTTTTTTCCAGCCTTTAGAATGAAAAATGTTCAGCCAACACCAATAGATACATTAAAAAAAGCAAAGTTAATTGCAAAAGAAGAAGGTTTAAATTACGTTTATTTAGGCAATATTCCTGAGGAAGAAAATACATATTGCCACAATTGCGGAAACCTACTTATTAAAAGAATTGCTTATTCTACTGAAATTGTTGGCTTAGAGGGCAACAAATGCAAAAAATGCGGTACTGAAATTCCTATCGTTCTCTAAATTATGCCCAAAAATGCAAGCACCAGCATACTGCCTATTCCAGCCAAACCAAAGATTATTGATACTATCAAACTCGGCCAAAATGGAATACTCAGCTTTAATCCAAATATGGGAAATATATAACTAACTATAAGCCATGCAATAATTCCAAGTATAGAATTTACAATAATCCTTTTTAATAACGCTAAAAGCACAATTGTAGCTAATATTAAAACAACCCCCAATATTAAAATTGAAATTCCTCCTAAAGAAATTCCTCCAGCAGCTGCAGCATTCACATCCATACCTAACTATTATTAATAACTCCTTTTAAAATAATTTTCTTAGAATATTTTCCTATGAAATTCTCAGAATTGCAGAAAAAAATTGCAATAGCACTTATTAACTCACCAAAAACAGCTGAACAACTCTCCAAAGAACTAAACACAAATATAACTGCAATTACTGATGAGATTAAACTAATGATGAAATTAAATTTAATAGAAAAAACAGGCTTTCCAACAAAATATAAGCTTAAAGATTCCATATTAGCTGAGTTACAAAAAAGAAAGGAAATCTCTGCAAAAGATCCCTATCAACTAAGATTAAGAGCAATAATTGAAATTAAAGCTATCTCTGAAGAATTATTAAAGAAAGAAATGGAGAAAGTAAAATCTCTTTTGCAAAATGAAAAGGACTTTACTATTTACTCCGTTATTGAAGCTGAACCTATAAAAGAGGCAGAACATTATTCATCTTATTTAGATGTGAATCTTTCTCTAAAAGATTTCCGTGCAATTTCTAAGTTGTTATTTTTTTATGGTCCTTCAGCATTAGAGGTTTTAAAGCCAGAAAAAATAACCTTTGCTGCTGATGATTTGCAAGACGCATTAGTAGAGATGGCGTCATACATTCAAAGCTATAATCAGTATATTGCAAGATTAGCAAATAAAGCACAACTTGAAGAATTTAGAAAACAACTTTTTAGATAATTTAAGACAATAGCCGTAAATTCTACTATACTTAGTAAATCAACGAAATGAATTTCAACAATAGCAATAAAAAATAAGCCCAATTTAGGCTTTTTATTTAAAAAACTTTCCCTTTTGCAGTAAGATTTTTAAATAAAGTGAGGATATTTTGTAAAGAGCCTCTGGAAGCTATATGCATTTTATCTTTGTAGCTTCTAGAGGCAAATAAAAAAAGAGCGAGGTGAAAAAAGCATGAAAAGTTTGAATGTAAAGAAACTTGCTGCAATAGCAGCAGGAGCAGCTTTAGTAGGTTCTGCAGTACTACCACTAGCATTAGGAGCAGCAACAGTACATACAATAGAAAAATCTGACATCTATGATCCAACTACAGGAAGCCCAATAGTAAATGCAGTAGTGGGTGCAAATGCAGGTGTCGGAGATGCTCTATGGGCAGGTAACATTGTTGCAACAATTGCAAAAAATGCTGTAGTCGAGTCAACAGTTACTTGCACTCCAAGTGCAGGAGCCGGCGCAGGCACATGCGAAGTAACTCTAGGCAATGTTGAACTAACAGT
>CAYLVV010000052.1:0-5386 GCA_964387215.1 uncultured archaeon | reverse complement strand
TTAAAAGAAACTAAAGATTATAATGTTTGTATTTATGCATATGATGAAGCTGGTAATGTTGATAACAATTGTACAACTATTGATGTTAATGACACATTGGCACCAAAACTCCAACCCTGTACCCAAGGAGGGTTCTTGGAGGAAATACCATCAAGCAATAAAATTGAATTTTTAATATATACTTGCTCTGGTATTCAAAATTATTACGACCTTAAAGAGTTTTACATCTACAGGGATACTAACAGCAATCTTCAAAACAAAGAGCTCGTTGGCAAATTAGAATTCAACCAATCTAATTGCACATATGATAGTTTTAATGATTTTTATAAATGTAGATATGCTGATACAAATAATCTACAGTCAGACACAAATTATTGGTATTACGTTCTTCCTAAAGACCTTTCTGGAAATCTTGCTGATGATATTAATGGTGTAGGAAATGCCGATCCTTGGAGCATGAGTATAAGTTCTTTGGACACTCCAACCATAACAAGCTCAACACATGCAGATGAAAGTAAATGGTATTCTAGCAAGGAAATTACTTTTAGTTGGAATGCAATTAGTGGTGCCTCAAAGTATTGTTATGCATTTAATCAAAATTCTAGCACAACTCCTAATTGCAGCAATTCTACAACAAGCACGACGCTTGACATTAACGCTTCAGATGATGGAACTTACTACTTCCATTTAAAAGCATGTAACGATGCAGAAACCGTATGCAGCAATGTAGATCATTACACAGTTAAAGTAGATACCACAAAACCTTCTGCACCAACTAACTTAAGCACATCAGTTAGTGGCTCTAATGTAACTATAAGCTGGAGTGGTGCAAGCGATGCAAAATCCGGCATAAAAGAATATTATGTGTATAGATGTACAAGCAGCTCTACATGCACTAATAAAATAGCAACAACTTCCAATACAAGCTATAGTGATAGCGGCTTAAGTAATGGAACATATTATTATAGAATTAAAGCTGTAGATAATGCTGGAAATATTTCTGATTATAGTAGCTATAAGAGTGCTACAGTAAATGTGCAGCAAGACACTGGGTGTGACTATAGTATTAATATTAATGTGCCAAGTTATGTAAAGGCGGAAACAATTACTATTACAGCAACACCAAGTAGTGGTAGCCTATACAGTCCAACTATGAAAATAAAGACATATGGAAAGAATTATGGAGAAAGGTTTAGTAATTATAGCTTAAGTGGGAGTAGAAGTAGTATAAGTAATAATTATAGCTTCAAAGCAGGAGATGATGGTACAGCATATGTGTGGGTAATTGCAGAAGATGATGACGGAGACAGCTGCAGCTACACAAAAACATTTATTGTTGATACTACTAAGCCAACAATAACTTGGAAGGAGCCAACAGTAAATGCTGTATTAAATGGAAAAGTAATGTTAAAAGTAGAGGCAAAAGATACTGCCTACGGAAATGCTGATAAAGCTGCTGGCATTAAAAGTGTAAGTATGTATTATGTAAAAGATGGAAAAGAAACAAAAATTACTTCATTTAGTGTAAATAGCAATAATCTTTATACAATAGAATGGGATACTGCTGCATTAGAAAATGGAGGCTATACACTAAAAGCAGTTGCAAAGGATAATGCAGGAAATGAAGCATATGCAGAAATAGCAGTAACAATAAAGAACCTAAGCGAGGAAGAGAAAGAAATTGTTGAGAGTTTAGACAATTTAAAAAACAAATTTGAAGAGCTGAAAGAAAAGGAGTTTGTTGGGGAATTGTTAAAGAAATTAGAAGAAGTAGAAGAAAAAATAAATGATGTTGAAAGTAATATTGAAAATGGAAACTATAGTGATGCAAATAATGCTATTGAGGAAGCAAATAAATTACTGGAAGATATCAATAATAGTAAAATAACAGAAGAATTTGAGAAAAGTAAAGAGTATGAAAATATTGAAGAAAGTGTAAATCTTTTAGAAAATTATAAGGATGAAGTATTGGAAACTATGCAAGATTTAAATATGGCAAGAGAGTTTAAAATTATAGAAATACAAAGTGAGGATGAGAATTATTCTCAGGCAGTAGTGAAAATAAAAATAAAAAATACTGCAAACGAAACTAAAGAAGTGCAGCTTTTAGAAGTAATTCCAAAAGAGTTTGTTGAAAGTGCATCGATGATAAAAAGTAATGTGGAATTTGAAATTATTAAGGAGGATCCAGTAATTAAATTTGAGGTTTCATTAAATGCAAATGAGGAAAAAGAAATCACTTATTGGGTTGACAAAAAATTAAGTGAAAATGAAATTGAAGAAAAGAAGTTAGCATTTGAAAAATTCAGTTATGCTCCATTGGCTTTGCCAAATACTGCTGATGTAAATGAAAGTGTAATAAGCTTTGAGGAAAAACCAGCAATAGAAGAAACTACTGAAGAAAAAACTCCAACAGCTGCAGCAACCGCGGCACAAATGGATCCAATAATTATCATAGTTGGAATATTGGTAGTAATAGCTATTGCAGCAATTGCACTATCTTTATTTAGAGAAAGCGAGGAAAGACCTAAAGAGAAAAGAAAAAGATTTGCATATGTGCCTGAGAGAGAGGAAAAAAGAAATGAAGACTTTGAAATAATATTCAGGAGAAATAGAGACAAAGAAGGTTTAGAGAGGTTCAGATATTAGTTTTTTCCTCTTTCTTACTTTCTTCTTTGTTTTTTTCATTTTGCGTTTTTAATTTTTGTTTTTTAATATAGTAGCCTATAATTCCTATAAAAATCGCCAAGGCAAAAACTAGATTAACAAGAAATTCATCAAAAGGAATTTTTAAAGTTAAATGCAGCAATAAGCCTATAAAAGGAACTACAACTATGGAAAAAAGAAAACTAAAGAAAATTCTTTCTTCATGGTTAAAGGAAAATGGTAGCGTTAAGAAAAAACCTGGGACAAATAATGCAAATAATAGCTTTAATATTTGAATAATAAGCTCAGGCATAAATTTTTTGTCCTGCAAAACATTTTAAATTTAAATCCGCACAATAATTTAGCAATATGCAAGCTGTAACTATTGTTGGCGCCGGTATAATAGGATTAAGGTTATCAGAATTGTTAGCTAAAAATGGATGGAGTATTAAGCTTATAGAGGAACATAAAAAAATTGGAATTCCTGAGGAATGTTCTGGTTTAGTTAGCACTAATATAATGCAGCATGATTTACCGTTAGAGGAGAGTATTGTTAATGTTATTAATGGAGCTAAAATTTATGCTCCTAATGGTGTTGAGTTTTGTGTAAGAAGGAAAAAAGTAGCTTTTGTATTAAATAGGCAGAAGTTAGATTATGAACTTTGGAAGAGAGTAAAAAAACTTAAGGTTGATGTTGAGTTAAGTTGTAAATTAATGAATATAAGAAAGGACAATCTTTTTGTAATAAAAGAAAAACGTGGAGAAATGCTAAAAAGTGAACTAATAATTGGCGCAGATGGGTGGAATTCAAAAGTTAGAGAATTGATGGGTATTAAAAATAAAGGTTACTTGATAAATACAATTCAAAGCAGAATAAAAGGCAGTTTTGAAAAAGATATTGTGGAGGTATATTTTGGAGACTTTGCTCCAGGTTTTTTTGCATGGATTATTCCAGAAAATAGTTTTATAGCGAGAGTTGGTTTAGGAGCAAAATTAGGAGTAAATATTAGAGAGTGTTTTGAAAAATTTTTGAGGAAAGTAAATTTAGACTCTGCAGAAAGAAGCAATATTTCTGGAGGCTTAATACCGATAGGAGAACCCATAAAAGATGTTGTAAAGCGTAACTTAGCTATTGTAGGTGATGCAGCACACCATAATAAAGCAACTACTGGCGGTGGTATAATTACTGGCTGTATTGCTGCAGAAATTTTAGCAAAATGCATTAATAGTTATTTTAAGAACCATATTGGAATTGAGCATTATAAAAAGGAAATTGAAGAGTTAAATAAAGAATTAATGCTTCATTGGAAGCTGAGAAAATTTTTAAATTCTCTAAATGAAAGAGGCTTAAATAAATTATTTGCAAAGTTGAATAGACTTGAGATAGATAAATTTTTAGAAAAAGAAGGGGATATGGATTTCTTAGGCAAATTTATGGGAAAGTTAATTCTAAACCCCAGAGTTTTAGTAATGCTGCCTGAGTTTGTTAAATTTATAATAGGGTAGATTTATAAACGGTAAAGATGCAAATGATTTATGCCAAAACTAAAAAAGAGAGTAAAGCCTAAAATTCCAAAAATTTTTGATGTAGAAGAAGCTGCTGAAGATGTATGGAGGAGGGCCTTAAGCAAAGAAGCCCAAATGGCTAGGGCTCGAGAAAAATATAAAGAAAGATTGAGGAAAGAATTAGAGGAAAGAAGATTAAGGGCTGGATTTGATGTTGAAGCAAAATGGAGAGAAAGAAGATTAAATTTGGTTGAGATAAAAAGCCGTGCTGAAGAAATTGGAGTAAAGCTAAGAGCAAAATATGCATTGTTTCCTCCATCAGCTGAAGAAGCTCTAAAAAGGGAAATAGAAGCATATAGAAAAGCTGTACAAATTGAGAGAGACCCCATGAAAAAAAGAAGGCTGCAAAGATCTTTAGAAATTTTAGAAGCTATTGCTAAACTTGCTTTTAGGGAGTTTGAGGCTGTTTATACTGGAAAAAAGAAGGCTGCATAAAGTGGAATTATAGGAAAGAAACGAAAAGGCATCTCTAAAGAATATGAAGAAATGGTAAAAAGGGCAATGAGGGGAGAAAAAAGGCCAGAAAAAAAAGAAAAGGCAAAGAAGAAGGCCATAAGCACGTTCCAGCAAATAATAAAAGATGCATTTTTTAAAAAACCTTTTTTGATAAACCTTTTTCTAAAAGACTTAGCCCCGGGGAGATCGAAATAAAGGCTTTGCAAATTTTCAATTTGCAAATTTTTCAACCAAAGGTTGAAAAAGTTTAAATGCGCCCTTATCAACCCGCTTAGAACCTCCGGAAAGTGCCTCACAAGGAGGCACATAGCCCCGGGGAGATTCGAACTCCCGTCACAGGGTCCAAAGCCCTGTATGCTTGGCCGCTACACCACGGGGCTCTATTAAAATTTAAAATTAGAAAAGATTTATTAATTTTGTATGCAAAATTAATTAGGATTTTGCACTAAAGATAATTAAAAATAGTAATTTTTGGTGTTTTTATGAAAAAATTAAAATGCATTGGGATAATTCCTGATGGCAATAGGAGATTTGCAAAAAGAAATAATATCTCTTTAATAGAAGCCTATAAAATAGGGACAAATAAAGCTTGGAAAGCTATAGAATGGTTATCTTTGCATAAGGAAATAAAAGATGGAATTTTTTATACACTATCATTAGAAAATTTTTATAAAAGAAGTAAATTGGAATTAAAAGTATTATTTAAAATTTTTGAAAA
>CAYLVV010000051.1:0-5636 GCA_964387215.1 uncultured archaeon | reverse complement strand
TTCCAAATGCAAATTTCCCTAAAACCCCCACAACACTTTCTCTAACACCCAAATCCTCATCCCTACTCAACCTATCCAATATCTCAGCCACTACATCATTCCAAACCCCAATATTACCCAAAGCCAAAGCAACTTTTTTTCTAACATATTCATTCCCATCACTACTCAATCTTTTTAATATTTCACCCACTACATTATTCCATATTCTAATTTTTCCCAAGTCATTAGGAATATATTCTTTCATAAGTTCGCTAAAATATAATTCTTTTAATATCTCAGCAACATCTCTATTCCAAATTCCCATCCTGCTTAAAGCAATAGCAACGCTTTTCCTAACCCATTCACTATTATCATTACTTAATCTTCTAAATATCTCAGCAACTGTTTTGTTCCAAACACCAATTTCTCCTAAAGCATAAGCAACACTCTCTTTAACCCAATTATCCCTACTCAACCTCATCAACATCTCAGCAACATCTTTATTCCAGACTCCAATCTTACCCAAAACAATCGCAACAAGCTCTCTAGTTTTCCACTTCTTACTAAAACTCAACTCATACAACCAAGGCAAACAAACAACAAACTTTTTCCCCTTAATCTTTTCAACAATCCTATGACTAATTTTCCCCTTCTCCAATTCCCTTAAAACTTCCATAACCTCTTTACTTATTCTCCCAACTCCATACCTTTTCTTTGCACATTCTACCTTTTTCCATCTCTCTAACCAAACAATTTTCCGATAAACTTTAATCCTCTTTCTCAACCTTTCTTTACTTATTCTTTTCTTTACTCTCTTCAATCCCTTCCTCATAGCTATGCCCAAACGCTTAATTGCAGATATAATTTTCCTCATGGCCATAACTAAAAATCTTGTATTTCCAAAATATTAAAACTTACTTCTTCCCATATACAAATCTCCTTAAATCCTCTCCCTAGATGCCGTCAAAAGCTCCAAAATCATTCTCCTATATTTCCCATCTTTTAAAAATCTCTCCACATTAATTAAAGTGTAACTGGTTGATTTCCTAAAAGATCTCCATATAAATAGCATTTCTTTTTACTTTTCGGAAATTTTATCTCTCCTCTAAAAGCACTCTGAATAACATTTTTAGGATCAAGAAGCCCTATTCCTAAATATCTAGAATATCTTCTAAGCTCTTTTGCGAGAATATTTATAGCTTCTCTAGATCCGTAAAAATGGCTTAACGGCATTAAACACAACTTGCCTTTTCTAAATCCTAATGCAATAGTAATTCTTGCCAGAACATTCCCTCTTTGGTCTTTTATTACCAGATTTTTGACAAAAGGTAATGCAACAATGCCAATTAATCCTTGGATCGCCTCATTTTTCTTGTTATAGGCAATACAACTTTCAAAAGTGCTTCCTATACCAGTAAATAATAAATCCTCGAAATTTGCACTGCTTTCAGCAAACAAAACCCCTCTGCTGTGTTTTGTTGGAATTTTTCTACGAACTTCTTCACAAACCTTTACTGCCTCAACCCTGTTTATATTCTTTAGCGCTCTCTCCATATCATAAATATATCTGTTCATTATTCTTCTCGCCTTCTCCTCAGATAGCAAAAATTCTGCTTTATTTTTAAGCAGCTTATTTATTGATCCTAAAATACTTTTAATTTTTGTAATAGCGCTTCTCACTTTTTCAATATCTTTGATTTTGCACCTTTTACACAATTCTTCAGCACTAACACTCTCTATAAAAATTTCTTTTACTATTTTATCTTTAAGAATATCCTCATATAATTTTTTCAAAACTCTCAAATAATTTTTTACGCTGTAAATATCCGTACTTGCACGCTTCCTATAATCCGAAACCCACCTCTTTTTTACTTCCTTTGGGACGCTTAAATCAGAAAACTTCCATTCCCTAAATCTATTCTCAATATAAGCATTTACAGCTTCTCTAAAAATATCAAATCCGTAAGCACCATGATTATTTATGGAAAATACTAAAATGGCTTTAGAAACTTTCTCCATTCCTTTAGGAATTTTAATTTTCCATTTTTTCTTTGCAACTCTTTTCAAATATTCCAATACATCTTCCCCTTTCCTCATTTTTCCTACAAAAAGTCCATTTTCAAGAGCTAAAGTTATAAGCTCAATATGTTTTCTAAACTCCTTTACCGGAACCTTATTCATATAATCAATTAGTAATTTTTTAGTACGCTGGCTGACATCGAATATTAACTGCAAACAGAACTTAATTAGAAGCTTTTTATCGCGTTTACTACGCATAACCTTTTTATCCTTTAAATATCTCGCTAAAACCGATCTAAGATCCTCATCCTTTATGCTCTCCAAAAACTCCCCTGCATTTAACGCTTTATACAAATTCAAAGAAGCAATCACTTTTATGGAATCTTTTGTTGGTCTTCCACCCGCGCCAACAAAAAACTCTTTTTTCCCTCTTCTTTGTACTACATAAAATCCTTCTGAATTTTCAGACACTTTTCCCTTAATAACGTCCTCCCAAAATATCTTTCTGTGCTTTACTCTTTTTTTAGCCCGCATTTCCCTCAATCCACCCTAACTAACGTATGTTTAAAATCCCTTTAAATTAATTTTGCTCATGCTTATAATTGGAGGGGTTTATTTGCAAAAAGAGAATCTCATTCTTTTGCTTGCTGAAAAAAGCCAAAAACCGAAAGAAGAAATTGAAAAACTAATAGAAGAAAAAAAAGCTCAGTATGCAGGTTTACTAACAAACGAAGGCGCTGCTTATATGGTTGCTCGCGACCTAAATATTGATCTAGAACTTTCCGAGCTAGAGCATGCCAAACTTAAAGATTTAACCGAAGGAATGCAAAAATTGCAAATAGAAGCAACAATAAAAGAAATAAGGATGCCGAGAACATTTAAGAAGGAAAACAGAATTGCTGAAAGATGTAGCATTCTGCTTGAGGATGAAGGTGTTGTAGTGCCTTTAGTGTTATGGAACAAAGATATTGAAAGATTTGAAAAATTAAAACTTGAAAGAGGGGATAGAATAAGAATAAGTAACTGCTCAGTGCAAAAATTTAACGATGCTTTGCAATTAAGGCTGAGCTATGATGGAAAAATAGAATTACTGCAAAAAGGAAAACGCCTAATAACCGAGATTGCAAACTTAAAACCTAATATGCAGGACATTAATATAATTGCAAGAGTTGTCAGATTGTTTGAAGAGAGAGAATTTGAAAGAGAAGGGCAAAAAGGAAAAGTAATGCGTTTTTTAGTTGCTGATGATTCCGGAAAAATAATGGTCGTTGCATGGCACGATGCAGTAAATGCAGCAAAAGCTCTAACAACAGGAGAGCTAATAAAAATAGAAAACGCCTATACAAAAGAATCCCAAAATGGTTTGGAGCTGCACATAGGCTATAAATCCAGAATTCTAAAAGATCCTATTTTAGAGGAAGAGTTTCCTCCTCTAGAAAAAATTTTAGGAATTAAGGAGGCTAAGCTTAAAGAACTAAATGAAAATGAAACAGCAAAAATTTCTGGCGTAATAGTTTCAGCAAATAGGTTAATTTCATTTTGGGTTTGCCCAAAATGCAGAAAAAGAGCAGTCCCATTTGATGATACTTTTATATGTGAATTCTGCGGAGAAGTTAAAGCAGAAAAAAGAATAGTATTAAGCTTTGATATTGATGACGGTTCTGCAATAATGCAAGCAGTAGCGTTCCAGCAAAATGCAGCAAAGCTTCTAAAAATGAATCTACAAGAATTATTACAAAATGAAAATTTGGATGAACTAAAGAGCAGAATTATTGGGAATAAAGTTGGCTTAATAGTTTCAGCAAAAAAGAATTCACTAAGCGGAAATTTAGAATTGGTTGTAAGGGATGTTTTGGTTTAAGTGGAAATTTACTAAAGGAATATTTAAATTATTAAAAATGGTGGTGAGAATATGCCAAAAGAAAAGGAAATAAAAGAAATTACTGATCTGCCTGGAATAGGCCAAAATAATGCTGAAAAGCTTTATGAAGCTGGTTATAAAACTCTGGAGAGTATTGCTGTAGCATCTCCAATAGAACTTGTTGAAGTTGCAGGGATAGGAGAACTAACAGCTGCTAAAGCAATAAAAGCTGCAAGAGATGCTTTAGAAATGGGCTTTGAAACTGCTGAAAAGCTTGCTGAGAAAAGAAAGCAGATAGGACGAATTACAACAGGCAGTAAAGAGTTAGATGCATTAATAGGTGGCGGAATAGAAACTCAAAGTATTACTGAATTTTACGGAAAGTTTGCTTCTGGAAAAACCCAGCTATGCTTCCAAGCAGCCGTAACAGTACAGCTTCCAAAAGAAAAGGGTGGTTTAGAGGGTGCAGCATTATATATTGATAGTGAAAACTCCTTTAGGCCTGAAAGAATAATGAATATTGCTAAGTTTCATGGTTTAGACCCCAAAAATGTTTTGAAGAATATTTATGTTGCAAGAGCTTATAATGCCCACCACCAAATGTTGCTTGCTGAAAAAGCCTCAGAAATAATTCCTGAGAAAAATATCAAACTTTTAATAGTAGATTCTTTAACCTCTCACTTTAGAGCTGAATATATAGGTAGAGGAAAACTTGCTGATAGGCAGCAACAACTCGCAAAGCA
This sequence comes from uncultured archaeon, assembly GCA_964387215.1. GTDB lineage: Archaea > Iainarchaeota > Iainarchaeia > Iainarchaeales > CAYLVV01 > CAYLVV01. The sequence goes on along the minus strand of CAYLVV010000051.1, from coordinate 1,034 downwards.
CATGCATTTACTGAGCAAACTCGCAGAAGTCCATAATATTGCAGTAATAGTAACAAACCAAGTAATGAGCAAACCGGATATGCTTTTTGGAGATCCTACTGCACCAATAGGCGGCAACATTGTTGGTCATTTCAGCAAGCAAAGAATTTATTTAAGAAAAAGCAAAGGAGATAAAAGAATTGCAAAATTGGTAGATAGCCCAAGTTTGCCAGATGGAGAGGCAATCTTCAGAGTTACAGAAAATGGAATAGAAGACGAATAAAAGCTTTAATGCAACTTTTCTACTCTAACCATTTCTCCCAAAAACAATTTTCTTTAATTCTTTAACACTCATAGCTATAACCTGATTTAGCACTTTATTTCGATACTTCAAATCCTTTAAGAATCTCTCCCTATCAAATACTCTATTTATGATTCCGATTAATAATAGTCCTGCTCTTCCACCCTCTTCTAATTTCTTAATCCTGTTATCTTTTTGCAGCAATGCTTCCCATGGCTCTATTTCATCACCAAATGCAATATTTTGTAAAACATCGGTCGCTCTTTCTTTAACACTTCTTTCTTTAATGCCTACACCTCTACTCAACTTCTCTAACATTTCTAAAATTCCCTTCTCCAACCCAGCTTTTGTCATTATTCCTTCTAAAGCTTGAGGCACACTTTTGCTTACATTCCAACTTTTGTCCCTGCTTAACCTCCATAATATTTCCTCAACATCCTCATTCCAAACCCCAATCATTCCCAAAATATCAGCAACTTCTCTTCTAACTCTATAATCCTCACTATAACTCCACTCATGTAACCACAACAAAGCCGGAAGAAGCTTTTCTCTTGGAATGTTTATAATTTCTAGAATATTAATTTCCCCTCTTTCCATCTTCTCTAGCACTTTCTTAATTTTTTCATCAATTTTAACCCCATACCTTTCCATCGCTATTTTCAACTTACTCTCAAAATCCAGCTCAGGCCATATACGGTGCAATTCAGCCAAACTACTTTTCTTGGGTCTAAACCCTCCACTTATCTCTTTTAAA
>CAYLVV010000050.1:0-5672 GCA_964387215.1 uncultured archaeon | reverse complement strand
CGTATTTTGCATTTTGCTCTGGAACTTCTGCAGAATATAATTCCGCCAATGTCCAGGGATCATCTGCATTAGCTAAATACCATTTATAAGCCTTAATATACCAATAATCTCCTTTTTGAGGAAGTAGTTTTATTATAAGCTTTTTATTTTGCTTAACCTCCAAAGGCTTAAGAAGGGCAAACTCGTAAAGGTTTAGGTCTGAAGGCTGCTTGTAAAATTCCTCAACAATATTATTGAAGTCTTCATAAAAAAGCTGTATTTTTATCGGATAATTGGCAGAGTCTTTAGCTCCCAAAAAGAGCGAGAATGCGCTAATGTTTGAGTCCTCAGGAATTGTAAATTGCAGTATAAGGGGCTTGGAAAACATTATGAGCAAATTGGATTTTTGCTGGGAAAACCACAGGAAGTGTTCTCTTTTGGTGAGTATAGCAGGAGCAATATTTGGCAGCATATTAAAGTCAAGGGTTCCGGGAATGGAATAAGAAATTATTTTTTCTTCTCCGGCTTTAAGATGTAAAATCCAATGCAGGGTATTGGATTCGGCAAATACTTTAAAGGGTGTGATTATATCTGCATTTGCAAGGGGAAGCGTATCTATTAGAATTAGGTTTCTTTGTGTATATGGCAAAGTTATTTTAATTTTTATTAAGGTTCTATCCTCAGTGTTTTTATTTGGATAATAAACCCTAAAATGCGAGATTTCTTTTGTTATGTTAGCATCATTAGTGAGTTTTAAAGCGTTGTGTTTTTCAACTTCCGTTAGAGAGAGCTTAGAGATAATTTCTGAAATTTCGCTGCTGGATGCTTTATAAAGAATTTTTGCTCTTTTGTATGCTTTTATTTTAGGCATCTCAGAAGCCAGTTCGGAAATGCTGGAATTTAATGCGAGTATTTCTCCGAGAATATTTTCAAGCATATTTGCATCCAGGGCTTTGTTAATGTCGGATGCGAGTTTTTTTATTGTAGTAAGCCGCTCTTTATAGCTTTGGGTAGGGAAGGAAAACTTCTCCAAAGAGGATATCATCGCGCTTAAGCTCTGAATATTTTTATATACGGAGTTGAATACATTCCTGATATTGTTTTGGTCTAGATCAACTCTGTGCTGCAGGTTGGAAGTAATTTTTTGAGTGATGCTTTCAGCGGAAGAAGCAATATTTTCCGCGGAAATGTTTTGATAGGTGTCTTCTATAATAATTTTTTTAACCTGCAAAGCAAAGCATTTCTTTGAGGTATTTTTTGCGGAATCTGTTGCGTAAAGGCATATGGTGTGTGTTGTATAGGTTAAATTTTTGAGCATAATGCAGCAGGAGTTTTTATCAAGGTTCAAGGAGAGATTTCCATCAATCGTTATATAGCTGCTTTCCAAAATGAAGTTTTCTTTTATGCTGTAGCATAAATTAAAATCTGTTTCCGAGATTTTCACAAAGTTGTTCACATCAAGGAAAATTTCTGGTGCTGTAATATCGTATATAAATTCTGTGTGTTTTTTTGTGCTGAATCCAGCCAAATCTTTTATTTCAAGTACTACTTTATGAAAACCTTCTTTTAATTGCGGCTGTGCAAAGCAGCTTAAACTGTTAATATTTCCGTCGCAGTTTAAATCTTTATAGCTTAAAGTTATGCTATCAACAGTAAGGCTTATAGAATTAAGGTCTATTCCTGAAGAGGAATCTTCAGCGGAAAAGGAAATTATATTGCTGTTGGTGTCGTGAGAAGGTTTTAAAGAAATTATAAATGGTGGCACATTATCTACAATAACATCAACGCATTTTTTTGTTGTAATAGTAGTGTCGTTTGCCTCTATGCATAAAGGGGCTTTGCCGTTAAAGGTTACCGAATTCCAGAGATATGAGCATTGGTTAACAGTTGAGACATTTCCATCAGAATCATAACATATTTCGGAAAATTTGGAATTAAAGATTTCATTTCCGTTAAATGTTGCCCTAATTGAAATATTTGAGTCCTCATTATCGGCTAATTCAAAAAGGATATTGTGGTCTAGAGTAATAATTTCATTAGCTGCAGGGCTTAAAATATTAAGAGAGGGGGGCGAATTATTAAGCAGAATATTTTCAATGCAGAAGTTTTGCGTAATATTGGAGTCTGTTATGTTAATGCAAAAATTGTAAAGGCCTCTCTTATTTATGTTAACTATTTTTTCGCATGTTGAAGAGTTGCAGTCTGCTGTGCTAATATTGAGATCAATGGTCTCTTTGGTATTAAATAAAGTTGCCTGTAGAGAATGTTCGCTTATATTTTCATCGTCCTCAACAGTAAAGGAAATCGGCAGAGAGGAAAAATAGTATTTTCCTTCCTCAGGCTTTAAGATATTAATAAGGGGCTGATTAACATAGAATTTTTCCGAAGAATAGTATTGGTTGATGCCGTCTATATAAAGATTAAAATCTATGGTGAAAATTCCTTCCTCATTGCAGTCCCATTCATAAAAGCAAAATCTCCATCCGTTATTATCTTCACAATTTTCATAGTTCAACAGATCAATATTTGCCAATATTTTTTTGTGCTGTGTGTTGTTTTGAATAAGGGTAAGTTCCGCATTAAAATAAGTTGTTTCCTCTTTCAGCTTGTACTTCCACTCGGTTCTGCAGAGTTTGAAATAATGAGAATCTCTTTTTGGGGATATTATGCTAAACTCGGGCAATTTATAATTTAAAATAAAATTTCCGACCTCCTTCCAATAGGCAGCTTTAGAATCTTCAATTATAAATTTAAGTTTGGCATTAGTTGCCTTAAACTCAGGCATCTTTGCGGTGAAAGAACAGAAATAGTTGCTGTCTGTATTTTGGCATATTGAGGAAGCGTTTCCTAAAAAGAGTGTCCTTTCCGCATTATCTGCTGATACAATTATTTCAAGATTGATGTTTTCTATGCGATCATCTTTGTCAATTAAATAAAAGCTGATGTTGTAGTCTCCTTCGGTTACAAGCTCCATTTCTGCAGGTTTAACTAGGCTTATTTCCGCATCGTCTTCAAATTTAAACATAAAGCTTTCCTTCTGCAGCATTCCGGCATTAATATCTATAAGTTCTACAACAAGGTTAACATCTTCAGCCAATAAGCCTGCATAAGAACTTAAATTTAGAGAAATTAAGCAGGCATTCGGAGTTGCGGAATTATTGTCTTGATCGCTGCATATGCTGCCTAAAGATTTTGCTAAAAGAAAGAGGGAATTATTTTGGTCTTCTATCCAAAAATTTCCATATAAGCTGTAAAGCGGCTTTTCCGTAGGCCTTGAAATTGCAAATGAAACATTCATCCTTTCTCTTGCAAATAGATACTCTCCAGCAGAAGGGGAAATTATTTCCAATGAAATGGGGTTGAAAAGTATTTCGGAAACGCATTTTAGGTTACTAGAAACAAAACTTACAGCATGAATTCCTTCCAATTGGCTTTGTTGGTTAAGCATAAAATTGCATTCATATACATTCTGTTTAACCAAGCAGGAGTTAATATCATATTCAGCAAGGAAGTTGTTATCTAAAAGGATACTCACATTTGCATCAAACGGATAATTTTGCATTGTATAAATGGAGAAAGTTATGTTGTTTGGAATTGTTAAGGATAATGCCTGCGGGCAATCTATTGCCGCAAAAGAAAGGGAGTACTGCCTTAGAGGCGCGGAAAAAGTAATTCGGTTAGCATCTAAAATAATGTTGATGTTTTTGTGCCAGATTCCGCTGCTGATAAGGAAGGGTTTTGCATTAAAATCTTGGGTATAAAATGTTATCTCGGAGTTTATTCCAACACAAGGAGCATTAGCATCAACTACAAGCCTATTTTTTTGGATTTGGATTTTATCAAAATTTAAATCATCAGCAGATACGTTGCAGCCGTTTATTATTACTCTGCCATAAGTATTCTCTATCAGCAGAACAGCATTTTCAGCATTAAAATCCTGAAGCTGCAAAGCCTCTTCTAAAGGTATGAAATTGTTATCTACTAGGGCTAAGGGCTGTGCAGAAAGAGAGGTGGAAAAAATTAAGAGCATCAAGGAAAATAAAAATATATAGCGCATATTGGGTATTATGCGCGGAATAAATAAATATATCTTTCCTTTCACTCGTTTTTGAGTAAAATTAAACTTTTTAAGTATTTTTATTTAGAATGATTTAATGCTGAATGAGTTGGATTTAATTATTGCTATTGCTGAAACAAAAGGGAAAATTTCTGCTGCCGAATTAGCTAAAAAATTAAAGTGCTCGCAGCAAACAATTTCAAGAAAAACAAGCGAGCTATTTAGAAAAAATTTGATAGTAAAGGGGAGAAAATATTTTAGCCTAACCGAAAAAGGAAGGGAATTGTTGAAGGGTTATTTGAGGAAGATCGAAGCCGTGCTGAAAAGAAAAAAATTGGAAGGAACTGTTTGCAACGGCTTGGGTGAAGGGGCATACTATGTTAAGCTGTATGCAAAGAAATTGGAAAAGGTGTTGGGCTTTAAACCATATTACGGAACTTTAAATTTAAAAGTGGCTTCTGCGGAAAAGAGAAATTTTCTTGAGTTTTTGGAATGTACATATATAGAGGGTTTTAAAAAGAGGGGCAGAACTTTCGGAGGGGTTTACTGCTATAAAATTCCTAAAAAGCTTAAAGGTGTAAAAATTGCAATTCTCGAACCGGAAAGAAATTTACACGGAGATATTGTAGAGGTTGTGGCTCCGGTTTGCTTAAGAAAAAAATTCAAGCTTAAAGAAGGGGAAAAAATAGCTCTGGAGGTGGAGTAATTGAAGTTAAGCATAAAAGAAATGAGTTATGCAGCTATGTTGGCTGCATTGAGCATAATATTTTATTTTGTGCCCGCACTGCCTACACCTTGGGGAATGAATCTGGATATTATAGCATTGCCGTGGTTTATTGGTTTGTTTATGTTTGGTAGTGCTGTTGGATTTTTAAGTATGGTTGTTGGTTGTACTGTACTGAGCTTTATTGCTGCTGCCGGTTGGATAGGAATGCTTGCTAAATTTTTAGCATCTTTATGCTTGATGCTGCCGTTCTTTTTTTATAAAAATAAGATAGTTCCAGGCATCATAGGAATTATTCTGCGCGGCATAGTTATGGTTTTTGCAAATTATTACTTCTTTTTGCCTTTATGGCTTAATATGCAGCCAGCAGCATTAATGGAAAAATTTCCGTTTTGGATTATTCTTCTGCCGAATGTAATACAATCATTAATTGACTTAGGAATTGCGGAGATCGTTTATGTTAGGCTGCGGAGAATGTATAAAGGCTAACGGCATTTTGCACAGAGGGAAATTCAGCATTAAAATAAATCTGAACATTGCAGATGGGGAAAAGGTTAATATTATCGGAAAAAATGCAAGCGGAAAAACATCTTTAGCTTATTTGCTCAGCGGAATAATTCCAAACATTAAAGATGGGAAATTTATAGGAGAATTAAAAAGTAATGCAATTTTGCTTTTGCAAAATCCATCTATGCAATTTTTCTCCTTAACCGTTAGAGAGGAGCTGCAGAATAAAAAAATTGCAAAAAGATTCGGGCTAATGAAATTGTGGAATAAAAATATTTTTGAGCTTTCAGAAGGAGAAAAGCAGCTGATTAATTTAGCCAGAATTTTATCCTCTTCAAATAAGGCTTTAATGCTGGATGAGCCTTTTGAGTTTTTGGATCCGTTGGAAAAAAGAAAATTTAGAGG
>CAYLVV010000049.1:3196-5758 GCA_964387215.1 uncultured archaeon | reverse complement strand
ATTTTTACTCCTTTCACATTTTATTTTAACTTTTCCTATTTAAATATTTTTCCTTGCAAGAATTTTTTATGGAAGTACGCATTGATATGCATGTACATTTGCTGGAGAAAAATGTAAAAGCAAAAGATGTTTGGCATTATGCAGAGGAAAAAAAGCTGAGTGGCATTGCTATAACGGAACATTCCGAATATAGTCCGGAAAAAGCTTATGAGCTGCTGCTGGAGGAGAAGCCTGAAAATATGCTGCTGATTGCAGGTGCTGAGTTAAACACAAACATAGGGCATGTGCTGATATACCATCACAATGAAGAGCTTTACTACTGCGAGGAGCTTTTTAAGCCGTTTGTAGATGTGAAAGATGTGATTGATATTGCTAAAAAGAAAAAATTTATAGTAAGTATTGCTCATCCCTTCGGCTTTAGCTATGATAGTGCTGGATTTATAATAAAAGAAAAAGGTTTGTGCGAATTGGTAAAAAAAGGCATTGGCATTGAGGCTTATAATGGGTTAATCGGTTCTGTTTATGAACTATTGTTGGATTCGAGGGTAATTGCAAAGCCAATAAGGGTTTTTGAAAGATTGGAAAAAAGCAAAATTGCAAATAAATTATTTCTAGGCAAAATAGCTTCCTTTACCAAGAAAAAATTTGACAACAGAACAATAAAATATTTAGATGGGTTTATTAAAACAGAGGAATTGGCAGAAAGAGCAAAATTTGTAACAGCTGGCAGTGATGCGCATTATGCTAATAAAGTTGGTTCTGGTTTAGTAGCAATAAAAATGAGAAAGAAAAAAACAGAAAAAAAATTTTTGAAGGAGTTAATTGAGGCAAAAAGAAAAAATAGGCTTTTATGGAGCGGTCCTAATTTTGAAGAAGAAGGAAATATTCTGAAAAGGGAAAGCATTAAAATTTCTAAAAAGGAATTCGCAGCAGGAATAAAGTATGCACTGTTACAGCTAATAAAAGAAAAAATATCAAAAATAAAAAAGAAAAAATAGGAGTAATTTATTCCAAAACATCAAGCAAAGACTCTAAGTTTGTATCTTCCAATGTTGTTTCTTCTGCTGTATAGTCTTCAATTTCTTCCAGGCCTGTGTTTAAATCCTCTAAAGTTTGCTGCTCTTCGGTAGTTTCTGCAGGTGTTATTTCTTCAGCAGGCTTTTTTTCTTCTGCTTTTTGCTCAGCAGTTGGTTGTTTTATGCAACCGCTGAATAAAGCTATTACTCCTATAAGTAATATTAATATCAGTAACTTTTGCATATTATCACTACGCCCTTTTTATTTTTAATATTTACTCCGTTACATTAGTATCTGTTGTTTCTGTCCCTTCTGAGGCTTCAACTTCTGTTTCCGTTTCAGTAGTTGTTTCACCTTCCTCTGCCGTTGTCTCAGTTGTTGCTCCGGTTTCTGTTTCAGCTTCAACTTCTGTAGTTACTTCTGCTCCTTCTCCAGCTTCAGCCTCAATTTCTGTTGTTGTCTCAACTGAGATTTCTGGTTCTGGAATTTCTTCTCCCGCTACTGTGTTTATTTCAGCAACAGGCTTATTTTGCTGCATCGCACGCACAATCTTTCTGTGGACTCTGAATAAGTGCAGAATGTAGTGGAATGCTCTTTTAAGCCTTGCATATGCTCTATGCAAATATCTATTTGCAGCCCTTATTATTTTATCAGCCTCTGCGGCTGTTTCGGCCTCTTGGTATTTTTTCTTGGCATTTTCGTAAGCCTCTTTTGCTTTATCTATTTCGTTTCTGAAATGTTCCAATGCAGCTTCAAGCTTAGTTGTATTAATTCCTTTTTCTTTTAGTTTATCTACTCTTGCTGAAAGTTTCTCGTATACATTTTCTGCCTTATCTAAAAGCGCTTTAATCATTTTGTTGACTTTCCTGCCTACTACAGCTTTGACTTTATTTCTTGCTCTATGCCACATAGCATCAATGTCCTTTGCAATTTCTATGATTCTTTTTTTGGTTATTTCCTCGCTGCTTAGTTCGTCTTGGTAACTTTCTAACTTTGAAATTATTTCATTGATTTTCTCTACAGCAATGCCCCTTTCCTGCAAGCCTTTGAGATATACTATCATAGCATCAATTTTTGTTTGCAAGATTTCTATTGCTTTATTTAAAAGCTTTGTTGCGTTTTCCTCTGTCGGATTATTCAAATATTCCCTGCGCAAAGCCAATAGCTCTCTCTTTGCATTAAGGTAAAATTCTCTAGCTTCTAAGAATTTTTCCTTTACATGCAGATATTTTTCCTTTGCCTCTAGATATTTTAATCTTGCTTTTCTGAGCTTTGGCAGTTTTTTAATCCTTGAAACCGCCTTTGAAGGATCTTCAGCGGAAATTTTAGTAATCTCATCTTCAGGTAATTCTGCTAATTTCTCTAAATCTTCTTCAGGAAGATCTATTACTGCAACTATGTGTGTTTTCGGCATTTTTAGAATTTTTTTAAGGATAAAGGGCTTGAGCTTTGCAAGCTTTTTTAGTTTTGGTTCATCCAAAGCTTCAAGTTTTTCTTTGAGTTCGTTTTCATTAAGTTCCGCTAACCTCCTTAGCTGGTATTTAT
>CAYLVV010000049.1:0-3096 GCA_964387215.1 uncultured archaeon | reverse complement strand
TTTTCTTTGAGTTCGTTTTCATTAAGTTCCGCTAACCTCCTTAGCTGGTATTTATTGAAATGTTTCAGTTTTTCTGCTTTTACCGCTCTTACCAGCTTTTCAAACTTGTCTCTCTTAATTTCCGTAAGTTTGTCTAAAAGCTTTGCGTTGAATTTTTCAAGCTTTTCCTTTATTCCCTTTCTTTTGAGGGCTTTTGCAATTTTTCTCAGTTTATGGGACTTTAATTTTGCCAATTCTTTTAGCTTCTGAGCATTAAATTTGTTTAATGTTTTTAGCTGATCCTCGTTTAAAGCCCTGAGTTTCTTTTTTTCAGTTGTTGCCAATGTTTTCAATTTCTGTTCTGCAATACCTCTTGTAATTTTTCTCTCTGCTTTCCACACTCTTGCTTTAGGTATTGCATATGCTGTTGCAAAAATACTCAACAGTAGCAACAGTGCAAACAACGCTGCTAACTTTCTCATATTTTTTTCACCTCTCAAATTTTTTACTCTTTTTGGATTCATTTTTATTTATAAATATTCTTTCTCCGCTAAATGAAAAATTTTCTGAGTAAAACTTTATGGAAGTTTTTTAAGCAAAATAAAACTTTATAAAGATTTTAATGCTTAAATAAGCAATGAAATATGCGTGGTTTTTAATTTTCCTCTCGATTTTCGCTTTTTCTATTTTGAGCTATGGGGCAACGATTAGGGGCAGCATCTATGCTTGGGATACCTTGGAGAAAATAAATAATGTAATAGTTGATATTAATAGCAAACCATATCAAAGGGTTGTTGCAAAAGATGGAGATTATTCATTTAATGTTCCGGCTGGAGTTTATAAGATAAAAGCCTCTTATTTTTTGGAAAACGAGCCTGTATATGAAGGAGAGGAGGTAATAAAAATTGAGGAAGAAGGGGAGTACTATTTGGATTTAATTCTTTTTCAGAGTTTGGATGTGAATATTGAGCAGGAAACTCTTGATGAAAATACAGCTTCGGAAATTGAAAACGTTACTGTTTTTGAAGATAGCAGTAAAATTGCTGGAGAAAAGAAGGAAAATTATTTGGGAATTATTAGCATTCTTGCAGCATTTCTTTTGGCAGGAATAAGCTATTACTTATATAAAAAGCAGATTGAAACTATTAGAAAAAAGAAGGTTGAATATGCTAAAAAAGTTGAAAGTAAGGCTGGTGAAACTAAGCCTGCAGAGGTAAAGGAAAAGAAGTTTGATAAATATGCTCTGGATGTTATTGAACTATTAAAGCGGAGCGGAAGTAGGCTAACGCAGAAAGAAATAAGGGAAAGAATGCAGCTAAGCGAGGCAAAAATTTCTCTTATAATTGCTGAATTGGAAGATGCTGGTGTAGTAAAGAAAATCAAAAAAGGAAGGGGAAATATTATTATTTTGAAGGAATTGGAGATTTAAACTCTTATCGGTTTGAATTTTTTGAAATATTTATAACTTTTATATGAAAATATAACCAAATTAAGCACCACAAATTCAGCTAAAGTTATGATTATTCCTACCGGCAAGGATATAATTATGCTAATTATAGATGGGGCTAACACAACTAATTCAAATATGTAAATTTGCCTCTTTCTTTTTAACATATAAACAGTAAAATAGTACGTTATACCGCCCAATATTGCTAACAATAATAAACAGAGTACCAAAAATGTTATAGGGCTCATGTAAACTACATCCGAAACAAACTGCACAAGTACTGATGGATTGGTAACTATTTTCGCTATGCTGAATACACTAAATTTACCCTTATAAGCCAGCACCGATCTTCTAATTATTTGCATTTCATATAGTCCTTCTAACTGCGTTTCCACTACTGCATAACCTTGCTCGTTAAACTTAACAACCTGCCTTTTTCCATTCGGTAACTTTAGAATTAAAACCAAATCCTTTACAGGTTTTCCATCAACCAAACCCTTAATAATTTGCTTTCCGCCTAGCAAAGCCGAACGAGAGAAAACTATTTCTATCTTTTTACTGACGAAATTTCCCCTGTATGGATTAAATCCTTTTTTCATAGCCACAAATTTATATGTGCCAAATTCATCTAGTATGAACGAAGCCGTGCCGTTAGCATCTGTCCTCAGCATGTGTACCTTTGCTGAAGGAGAGGTAACTATGATCGAGGCATTGCTTAATGTAGTTCCTTTATAGTTGTACAGCTCAAATGTCTGCTTATCGCCCATAATCAAAAATCTTCTAAACCTAACTATTATTGTGGTTTCTTTTGCAACTGCGCCGGCTCCTTTACCTTTTTCTTCTTCTGGCATTTTCGGCTTCTCTTCTTCTTTCTTTTTCTCTTTTTCCTCTTCCTCAGTCGGCTGCTCTTCTGTTACATTGCAATCAGGATCAGCATTATCTACTAAACCATCACAATCATTATCTAAGCCATCATCGCATATTTCTGCAGAAGGCATTACAGCATTACAGTCCTGCCAAATTCCGTTTATGCACTTCTCAACACCCATTTTGCAAACTCCAACATTATTATAGCCACACTCTCTATAAAGATCTTCATCTATCTCTCCGTCAAAGTCATCATCTATACCGTTGCATACTTCTTCAGCCTTATAAATATTTATTTCGCTCTCAGCAATATTATCATTTTCATTCTCCTCAGTAATTTTATTCTCTGGATCTACTTCAGCTTCAATTGTGTGCTTGCCTTCATAGCCATAAGTATTGAAATCGAATGCAATGTCATAATGTTCATTTTCCGCAAGTGTTGGAATTGTATATTCGTATATTGTAGTTGGTGTTGATTTGATTCTGAATCTAACCAGGACATTATTGGCTGAGAAGGAGCCGTTATTGGAAACTGTTGCTGAAATTGTAATTTTATGGCCATATATTGCAGAGCTAGGCACTGAAAGATTTGTTATTTGTAGGTTCGGATATTTGGGTGGTGCTCCAGCTTTTTTCTTTTTACAGCCGGAGTCATCCCAAATTCCCGGAGAAACGCATTTCATTGTTCCGGTATAGCCAGATGGGCAAGGTTTGGTTAAAGTAAAGTCTCCGCTGTTTTGCGCATCTTCATCTATTAAGCCATCGCTATCATCATCCACTCCATTACATTGCTCCTCAGCATA
>CAYLVV010000048.1:976-5865 GCA_964387215.1 uncultured archaeon | reverse complement strand
ATTTCAACCTATACAGATTTTAAGGAGAGAATTATTCCTGATAAGCTTACTTATTCTGCAATTATTATTGGAATTTTATTACATTTATTTGAGACTATTGTTGCACAAAATAATTCCTTCTTTATTTGCATTTCAAATACAATTATTGCATTTCTTTTTGCTTATTTGCTTTGGCATATTGGCTTATGGGCTGGTGGCGATGTAAAAATTTTTACTGCAATAATCTCTTTAACTCCTACAAATTTTTCCTTTTTCAATATTTTCAAATTTAATTCCTATTTTGGAATAGTTTCACCATTCTTTTTCTATTTTTTTATTGCAACAATTCTCCTAATGGCTCCATATTCCTTATTAATTGCAATAAAAAGAACTTTAGTGCAAAAAAAATTACGGAATGAATTTGTTCAAAAATTAAAAAATATTCCAAAAATGATTCCAAACCTTTTTTTACTTAGCATCTTTGCAGTTTCTTTAACAATTTTATTTCCTTTATACTATTCTTTAATACTTTCCTTCCTTATTTTAGCATTTGCATTTCTTTTCCCACCAACAGTTAAAATTATTCTTGCAATATTCTTTTCCATTATTGCACTTTTTTTCAAAAAAGAACTCTTCCTATTCCAAACATTTAGCACTTTTATTTATTTAACTTTTGCATTACTCTTCCTAAAAACTTTAATTTCTCTCCTTTCAACAAGCATTAAAGCTTTGCACAAAAAGAAAAGAATATCCCAGCTTAAAGAAGGAGATATTCTTGCAAAACAATTAATATTTGAGAATAATTCCTATAAATGGCATTCTTTAAGCATTACAAATATTATTAAATACTTAAGATGCAGAAATTTTAATAGAGCATTAGCAGAATTAAATCCACAAAAAATAGTAATTTCCACAAATGCAGCAGGCCTAACCAATAAGCAAATAGAAAAATTAAAAAAGCTAGCAAAAGAGAACAAAATTCCGCAGGAAGTTGAACTTAAAGAATCCGCACCTCTTGCACAAGCAATGCTATTAGCATTTATAATATTGCATCTTTAAAAGGTGTTAAATTTGGTAAAAAATCAAAAAGGCCAAATAACAATTGAATTCATTTTAATATTAATAATAATGCTAATTTTCGCCCAAACAATAATTTTACCAAATCTCTTTAGCTCGATTAACTCCATTAGAGATGTTTCTTCTTTAGCTTATGCCAGAAACGCTGCAAAGAAAATAGCTGATGCAATTAACTTCCTTTCTTTAAATTCTTCAGACTCCGCATTACAAATTGAAATTTTCCTCCCTGCAGATACTTCTTTAAGATGTGATCCCTCTGCTAAAAAAATCTTCTTTAGCAGTAAAATTTTATTACCGCATGAAGCCTGTGAGAATGATGAAGATGCTAATGCTGAAATATGCACAAAAAGCATTCCAACAATCTCAACACTAACCTTTAATTGCAATGCCTTTGGCAGTAATAATACGCTTAATTCAACAAAAAATTCAATCTATAAAATTTCAATTCGCAGATTAGGTGACATAATTTATGTTGAAACAAAATAAAGCTCAAGTAAGCCTTGAAATCTTATTTGTTGCTTTAATAATTTTGTTTCTTAGTACCTTTCTCCTCAGTTCCTGGTTTAGCATTTCGGATGAAACGTTAAGCCTAATACTCTTCCGCTTAGAAACAAATTCTCTTTTTAATAAAGCTCAATCTCCATATAGAATTGTAAACGCTTATGTTAATTCTGAAAATTCAACTCTAAAAATAACCTCTCAAATAGAGCCTAACATAATAACAAAAGACCCGTCATTAGCAGAAAATTTCTCAAATATTGCATGCAAAATTATAAAAAATACCTCTTATGAAAGAATTGAGCTGGAAATAAATAATACTCTTTATTCCTGCTAAAAATTTCGTCTTTCAACAAATTTAATGCTGAATTTAAAAATTTAACTTCAACTTTTTTTCAAAATGTTAGATTCCTTCTCAGATAGACAGCTTTTACTTTATTGTTCAATTTTAGCCTATTTTTCCTTTATCCTTACCCTATTTTCCATATACCTCTCACAACAAATTCCTATGCTGCCAATTTCCAAAATTTCAGAAAGGCATATTGGCTTAAAGATTCGCACTTTTGGCGAAGTGCAGAATATAAGCTATTATGCAGATATAACAACATTCACTCTGGAAAGCCAAAATTATACTCTAAAATGCATTTATTTTGGAAAATTAAAATATCCATTACATAAAGGAGAATTTATAATTGCAGAAGGAAAAATCTCCAAATACAAAGGTTCTTTAGAGCTGATAATTGAAAAAGTAAGCTGATTTTTATGTATCTACTAAATACCTTCTTAGGAATTTTAGCAGGAATAATAACAGGATTAATTCCAGCTCTGCATATAAACCAAGTAGCACAAATACTTTCATCCCTTCCTTTAAATGAAAGCTTTTTGCCATTTTTTATTGCGATTGCAATTACTCATTCTTTTTTAGATTTTATCCCAACCATTCTGCTAGGAATTCCAAATGAATATACCATAATAAGCTCTCTCCCTGGAAGTTATTATTTAGCTAAAGGAAAAGCATTTTATGCAATTAAGCTAACCCTCTATGGCAGCTTTTTTGCAGTTATTTATACTATCTTTCTTTACCCTCTCTACTCCCCAATTCTTTCCCTCTCTCTTAACTTTCTAAAGCTGTTTGCAAAATATTTCCTCATTTTTGTTTTAACAATCCTTCTTCTTACAGAACATCACAAAAAATACGCTCTTTTTGCAATAAGCTCAAGTTTCCTTTTAGGCATAATATCCCTCAAATTTCTAAATATCCAAAATCCGTTTGCACCTTTAATAATAGGTTTCTTCCCTTTAAGCCAATGTATAATAAGCTCCTTAGCAGAAAACCCGAAATTCCCGAAACAAAAAATTTCACAAGATAAATTTCCCAAAGATAGCATAATCTATGCATTTTTTGGTTTTGTTGCTGGATTAATAAGCAGTATTTTTGCAATTTTAAGCCCTGCGCAAATGGCCTTTCTTATATCCTTTTTATTTTCTTCCCATCCTTCAACCTTCCTTATTACTTTAGGAGCCATAAATACCTCCTACTTGCTAATAAGCTTTCTTTCTTCCTATATGGGTTTTGCACCTCATTCTCTAATAGCAATAAAAGCCTATGAAAATTTTAGTTTCAGTTCGCAACAGCTTCCCCTCATTTTTTCAGTCGCATTATTAGTAGCTTCTTTAGCTTATATTATTGGCTTTTTCCTCTCTAAAATCATTATCAAAAAAATTTCATCCATAAATTATGCCAATTTCTCAAAACTAATGCTTCTCTTCCTAATTCTTTACATTTACTTTACCTCAGGTTTTTTAGGTCTGCTTTTAGCTTTTACAGCAACCACTATTGGCATGTTATGCATTCTTTCAGGAGTAAAAAAGAGCCACTGCATGTGCTTTTTATTGGCAACATTTGTTTAATAAAAAATCAGCTAATGGAATGACTTTTATATTTTTTCCAATGCTTCCTTCAGCTTCTAACGTAATTATTTCCATTTTATTACATTTTAGCTCTTCTGAGCATCTTATTAATGCTTTTATCTCTCTCTTTGGAATTTCATCTATCTCTCTCACTGCACAAACTTGCATTAGCTTACCTACTTCAACCCCTCTCCTCACTACAAAATCAACCTCATTATCTTTTGATTTCCAATAATGAATTTTTAGCATCGGATCCGCATCCTGCATTTTCTTTAATTCTATTGCAATTAAATTCTCTAATAACCACCCAATATTTTCCTTTAGATCTAATGTTAATGCTGAAATAAATCCATTATCTGCAACATAAACCTTTGCAGGATACTGCAAAACATCTTTTATACTGTATGAAAAAATTGGATTTCTGAAAGCGAAAAAAGCATTTTCTATCTTTGAAAAATACTCAATAAGAGTTGCTTTTCCTACTTTAACGCCAACGGAATTAATCCATTTTTTAACGGCTGAGAAGCTCATAAGTCTCGATGCATTATTTGCAACAAACTTTATTAATAGCTCCATTGCTGTAATATTATCAACATTTTGCATTTCAATAATGTCTCTTTCAATTATTGTTGAAAAGTATTCTTGAAGAATCCTTATTTTAGCAATAGTATCCTCTTCCAGCACAATCTCCGGAAATCCCCCAAATCTCAGAAATTCTTTAATTAGCCTCCTGCATTTTCTTTTAGCAATAGAAAATTCTTCATCAAATCCTTTAAATCTTAGAAATTCCCTGAAATTTAATGGATATAAATAATTGGTTAATGTCCTTCCTCTCAAAGTTCTAGCAATATTTTTGGGGGTTAGCTCAGAGCTGGATCCCGATACGAATAGCAACACATCTTTTCGTTTAGCAACTCTTCTTGCAAATTTTTCCCATCCTTTCACATTTTGAATTTCGTCAATAAAAACTTTCAGCTCACCCTCTTCAGCATTTTCCTCAATTATTTCCCACAGCTTATTCAAAAATTTAATATCTGGCTTTATAATCCGCTCATCTTCAAGATCTATATAGAATACGTTTTTGTTAAATTCTTGTATTAGTTGAAACATAAAGTGCGTTTTCCCACATCTTCTTATCCCTGAAACAACATTTACTTTTCCATTTCTATATAGAGGTATTTTATCTCTCTTAATAAACTCAGCACTTTTTGCCTCTTCATTCCACAATCTTAGCAGTTTCTCCATATCGTTCTATATGCAGAACGATTTTTTAAAAATATCGTTCTATACACAGAACGATTTTAACATTCAATTTTTGTATAGCAACCTATAAAAATCTCAAAAATCCAAACCTATAATGCTTTTTGCATTATCTCTGCTGAGTTTTATAGTTACTTTCCTTTCAACCAAGCTACTAATCAAAA
>CAYLVV010000048.1:0-966 GCA_964387215.1 uncultured archaeon | reverse complement strand
ATTCTAACAACCTTTTAAGCATTGATATGCACAAACCTTCTAAACCCAAAGTTGCAGATTTTGGCGGTTTAGCTGTATACTTCGGCCTTTTAATCCCTTTATGCATCTATGCGTTTCAAAATCATTTAGCATTATCCATAATCTCCGCAATTTCTATAGCGGCTTTACTCGGCTTTTTAGGAGATATATTCAAATTCTCACAAAAAACAAATGCAATCCTGCCTATATTAGCAGCACTACCATTTTTCTCCGCAAACATACCAACTTACATCTATTTTCCCTTTATTGGCAAAATTAATTTCGGAATTTTTTATTATTTACTTTTACTTTTGGGTGCAACGGGTTCCGCTAATGCAGTAAATATGCTAGCAGGCTACAATGGTATTGAAGCAACTTTAAGCCTACTCATTACTTTTGGCTTATTAACAATGAGCATACTCCAAAATTCTCAAATTGGCATTATCCTCTCTTTAATTTTCATATCCTCCCTGTTAGCGTTCCTCTATTTTAATTTCTATCCCGCTAAAATTTTTCCCGGTGATTCAGGAACTTTTCTTTTCGGCATAACACTTTTCTCAATAGCTATAACAACAAAACTAGAATTTTTTGCGGCACTTTTATTCGCACTTTATTTTATTAATGCTGCGCTTTATTTTTATGCAAGAGTTAGAGGAATTAAAATACAGAAATTTGCAACTGTTAACAAAGAAGGAAGATTAAATGTTGAATACCCTTCCTGCTTATACTATCTCTTAATAAAATGGTTTAAACCCACAGAAAAACAGCTTCTGCTAATTTTCTTCGTACTGCAACTTTTAATAACCTTAGCAGTACCCATTATTTTTATGCTAAGCTTTAATTGGGGTTGATCTTAGTGGAAACTTTAAGAACCGCAGTAATAGGCGTTGGCGCCATGGGCAAAAACCATGCAAGAATTTATGCCGAACTAAAAAATTCTGAGCTGGT